>NZ_QTYW01000050.1:0-806 GCF_003462365.1 Roseburia sp. TF10-5
AAGGAGACCAGCTATGAAAAGTCAACCATAAATTAGCAAAAAATTTCTTTTTCATATCGGTGGTAAAAAAGGGTAACTTTAATAGAGCTCCCTTAGGGTGCTTTTTCAAAATCTATCGATATTGGTATACAGACCTCTTATTCGAGGTTGAATTCTACTTCGTCAGTGAGCATCTTCCAGATGACTCTGACAAGCTTGCCGGCACAGTGCCCAAGTGCATTGTAGTGAGACCGGCCTTCAGCCCTCTTGGCATCATAATAAGCCTTGAAGGTTGCGTTGTTTCTGACAACGTTCCAAGCTGCATTTACAAGGGCATATCGTAAAACACGAGAGCCACGTTTGGACATCCTTGTTGTCTTAGCCTGAAAGTTACCAGACTGATAAACAGAAGGATCCAAACCGGCAAAAGCAAGCAGCTTGTTAGGATTGGAGAAACGGTGAATATCACCTATTTCACCAAGAATCATTCCACCATTGATATATCCGATACCAGGAATGGTCATGATGACAGAATCGTTGAATTTCATGATATCCGTCATCTCAGCTTCAATCTTTTCTAATTGGCTATCCAGTAACTCGATTTGTTGAATTGTCTGAGTTATCTGAATAGATATAGCGCTGTCGTTTGCACCGACAGACTTCTGTGCGAGAACTCTTAATTCTTTGGCCAGCTCTTTGGTAAAGTGTCCGTGCGAGTTCACTTTGAGCAGATTTGCCAGATGAGTCATATGCATAGAAGCAATCTCTTTAGGAGAAGGTGCTTCTTTTAACAAAGCATAGACAGCGTGCTGGTGCAGACCGGATTT
>NZ_QTYW01000006.1:0-227170 GCF_003462365.1 Roseburia sp. TF10-5
AGCTGATGAAGACGATCGATCAGATACTGGCGGCTGATAAGAACTAGATAAGTCACTGTTCACACCTAACGGTGTTACCAGCAACGATTACAGCCCATTTAAAATGCCTCTACGAGGCATTTTAAATGGGCTGTAATCGTTCAATAATTAATACTATGGCGCATAGCTTGACAGCGTGGTGTCAAGCTTGCGTCTGAACAGTAACGAACAGATAGATTAAAGGGTGGTAAAAATATTTTAGGGATTGATAAATTGAATTCTGTCTGATGCAATTGCTCATGGGTGCTACCATAACGGTAGGCGGTTAGTCCTTCGGCAGAGGGACTGTGACCCTCTGATTACATAGAAACCCGTAAGGGAATCCAAGGAAAGGAGGGCTAAGCCATATGAGTATTGTTGACTTTATTGCAGTAGTAAGCTTCGGCTTAACCTGCTTTGGAATCGGATATTCCTTTGGTAAGGATAATAACAAGACACAAAAATAGCCGCCCACGTCTGGTAAACTAAGCGGCATTTTTGTCAAACTAATTTACTTGGGCTAACCGTCTATCAGTAGCACTCTTTCTATAATTATACTAACACTATATAACTAATATGTCAAAGAATTTATTTCGTAAGAATGTGAAGGTTGAGGACAAGGCTGTGGTTACTGGCAATGCGCGTGTACAGAACGCCAGAAAGGAGATTATCCGGGAAGAAAATGAGAAGGCGCAGACGGAATGATTCTGTAATTCCGTCACTTCATAGGAGATAAATGTTATAGTGAATAGAGAAACGCGATAGCGTAGTAAGCAATAATTTCAGATGATCCAGGTTTGATCAGAGAGGAGAAGAATATGAACAACTATTGTATGATCCAGAACTCCAAAACGTTTGCATTTTCCGCAGAGAATCCAACCGGTGTACGCGCAGGTGGTTCCCAGGGCGGTGACTGCACCAAGCTTCGTCCGACCGTGACGATTCCTGCAGGGGAAACCGTAACTCTGGTAGATGCTGCAGGACCGGGTGTGATCCAGCATATGTGGTTTACCGGATATGTCGGGCACCATTTTATCATCCGTGTGTATTGGGATGATCAGGAATATCCGTCTGTGGAAGCTCCGCTCTCTGCATTCTTCGGATGTGCCTATGATGAAAATTTCGTGGACCGGGATGGCAAATATCCGGTGTTGAATTCTGCCATGATGCTGGTAGCTCCTGGTCGCGGCTATAACAGCTATTTTGAGATGCCGTTCCATAAGAGAGCTCGGATCACGATGGAAAACCGTGGTGACAAGGATGAAAATCTCTATTATATTATCACCGGAGCTTATCAGGAGATTCCGGCGGAGGCTGGTTATTTCCATGCCACCTATCGCCAAGAGCACCCGGTTCAGAAGGGTCGTACCTACACAATCGTTGACGGAATCGAAGGCAGGGGACAATTTGTTGGTGTGACTCTGGCAACTGGTATGAATGGCAACAATACCTGTTGGGTAGAAGGCGAAGCCCGCATGTATCTGGACGATGATCCGTATCCGTCTATCCACTATACCGGAACTGAAGACTACTTCGGCGGTTCCTATGGATTTGGAAATGACATCATCATCAAGAGCTATCAGACCTTCAGCGGCTTATATACCGGCATGTATGCAATCTATGGAGACAACCGGGAATTCTATAACGGACAGCAGAGATTCCTGCTGTATCATTTCCATATTGCAGACCCGATCCGTTTTGAGAATAAGTTTCGTATGACACTCGACAACATGGGCTGGACCGGACCGCGTTACGATGATTACACCAGTGTCGCTTATTGGTATCAGACCCTGCCGTCCGCACCGCTGATGCCACTGCCGACAGATGCAGAGATGTGTATGAGATAATAGAACCAGATTGGAGATGTCAGATAGATTGTTTTTAACCTTGCGACACGTCGCATCGGTTATATCGGACTGACATCAGAGATTTACCGGAAAGGATAGAGGTATTATGTTACTGGAAGAGAAGTTTTTGGAATTTCATCGTTATGCCAGCAGCCACAATCTGCCGCTGGAAGCTATCAGTGTTGGAGATGAGAACAAGGTACTCTGTGAGATGCACTACGCAGCAAATGCACCGAGAAATATTTATTCACATACCAAGAGTTTTACGGTAACAGCAGTTGGACTCGCAATGGAAGAGGGAAAACTAAGCCTGGAAGATCATGTGGCGGAAGTGTTTAAAGATAAACTTCCTTCAAATCCGGATCCAAATCTGGAGAAGATTCAGTTGAAACATCTGCTCTGCATGTCCAGTGGCTTTGGTAAGGCACTTCTGATGAATGCGGACAGACGTCCGGGCGTCGGCGCACCGGATTATGAGAAATATATGATGGCACAGCCGGTTCCTGTGGAGCCAGGCAGTGCATTCTGCTATTCCTCTGCCGACAGTATTCTGGCTGCTCATATGGTAGAACGGGTCGTTGGCAAGCGGATGGGAGAGTATCTGTATGAGAAGCTATTCCAGCCCCTTGATATGGGATGGCCGCTCTGGGAGCATGATCCACAGGGACATCCGAATGGCGGCGGAGGTATGTATCTGACTTGTACCGAGATGATGAAACTGGGACAGCTCTATCTGGCTGAGGGTAACTGGAAGGGCGAGCAGATTGTCAGCAGGGACTGGGTGCAGGAGGTGTCCACCCCGAAATTTACCTTCGAGCCATCTGCAGATCTCTGGCATGTAGGATATGGCTATCAGTTCTGGATCAGTCCATATCCAGGATCCTATCGTGCTGATGGCGCATTCGGACAGATTACAACGATTCTCCCAGAGAAGGGATTGGTTGTTTCCATCCAATGTCCGGAGCGAGGTAATTTCGATCAGGTGAAACGTGCGCTGCATGAACATTTTCTGATGGAATTGTAAGAATAGACTTGCAACAATATGCTATAATTTGCCCAGAAACCGTACTTTTGGCTGAAAAGGCTTAAAATCAAGGCTTTTAGGGAATGTGGATGGGATTTGTCCCCCCATTGTACTCCTATTTTGTAAAACAGTAGGATCATCAACCGGACTTCCCTCGATAAAAAAGAATGTGTTTTACAAATCGGAATTCGAGAAGGTAAGTGAATGGGATACCACGATACAAGATACCATGGAGGAATATGATAATGTCGAAAGACGAGTATTTGATAACCGATACGCCCCTCAAAGCGTTGACGGTTTTTGCAATGCCAATGATTCTTGGAAGTTTTTTTCAGCAAATATACAATATGGCCGACTCTATTATTGTTGGCCAGTTTGTTGGTTCTTCCGCACTTGCAGCTGTCGGTGCATGTGCAGCATTGACCAATGTGTTCATTTGTGTGGCACTGGGAGCCGGTGTCGGAGCCGGTGTGCTTGTGAGCCGTTATTTCGGAGCCAGGGAGTATGGCAAAATGAAAACAATCGTGTCAACCTCCTTAATTAGCTTTTTGCTTCTAAGTATAGTCCTTGGTGTTTTTGGCTTTTTCTTCGTCAACTCGATGATGAGGGGACTGCAAACCCCTGCCGACATACTGGATGATGCAGTACTGTATCTGCGGGTCTATTTTGTGGGCTTTCCGTTTCTGTTTATGTATAACATTCTTTCTACCATGTTCACCTCAATCGGCGAATCCAAAATTCCGCTAGGACTGCTGATTTTTTCGTCCATCCTGAATATTTTAATGGATCTTTGGATGGTAGCCGGGCTAGGTCTCGGTGTGTTCGGTGCGGCTATTGCAACCCTGATTGCACAGGGAATTTCCGCAGTGTTTTCGTTTTTGATTTTCTTTGCACGGATGCAGCAATATAAAAGCCCCTTTAACAGGTTTGAACGGCAGGAGCTGTATTCCATGCTTCGCATTGCGGTGCCGTCGGTTTTACAGCAGTCCACAGTGTCCATCGGTATGATGATTGTGCAGGCAGTGGTAAATCCTTTCGGTACACAGGCACTCGCCGGGTATACAGCAACGATGAGGGTGGAAAATGTTTTTTCATTGATCTTTGTATCCATCGGCAATGCGGTTTCGCCGTATGTTTCCCAAAACCTTGGCGCAGGCAAACCCCAACGCATCAAAAAAGGCTACCATGCGGCGCTGGTGCTGGACGTGTGCTTTGCCGTTCTTGCCTTTCTCGTCATTGAAACGCTACACACGCAGATCTCCTCGCTGTTCTTAGGAAAAGACGGAACGGCGTTTGCCTATCAGGTGTCTGGTGATTATATGAGGTGGCTTGGTTACTTTTTCATCTTCATGGGTATCAAGATGGCAACCGATGGAGTCCTTCGCGGTCTCGGAATTATGCGTCCGTTCCTCGTTGCAAACATGGTGAACCTTGCGATTCGTCTGTCCGTTGCCCTAATCTGTGCACCACGTTTCGGCATTGCCTTTGTCTGGCTTGCGGTACCAGCTGGTTGGCTTGCAAACTTTTTAATCTCCTATGTGGCTCTCAGGAGATCATGGCCGACTGATAAAATGGCATCCATTAGTTAATTTCAAGTTTGGAGAATTGAGAAAATCGGAAGTTTTGGAGAGAAAATCAATGGAAGAAAAAACATATCAGACTCCTTGCGGAACAATCCACTATTGGACAAACGTTTCACACTCGGATGAAATTACCCTTGTTTTTCTACCGGGATTGACGGCAGACCATAGATTGTTTGATAAGCAGATTCAGTATTTCGAGAACAGGTATAATGTTATCGTCTGGGATGCACCGGCACACGCTTCCTCATGGCCGTTTCGGTTTGATTTTGATTTGTTCGACAAGGCAAAATGGCTGGATGATATCTTAAACCAAGAAGGACTTACAAAGCCTGTTATTGTCGGGCAGTCTATGGGTGGATATGTGGGACAGGCTTATGCGCAGCTTTACCCAGACAAAATGACAGGCTTTGTCTCCATTGACTCTGCACCGCTGCAACGAAGCTATGTGACGGCAGTTGAGATCTGGCTTTTGAAACGGATGGAGCCGGTATATGCTCATTATCCGTGGAAATGGCTCCTGAAATCGGGGGCGGAAGGCGTTGCCACGACTGACTATGGTAGAAGCCTCATGCGTGAAATGATGCTAAATTATGACGGAAACCAGAAACGCTATGCACAAATTGCTGGACATGGCTATCGTATTTTGGCAGCGGCCATGGAAAAGAATCTGCCATATGAACTGAAGTGCCCATCTCTGTTAATATGTGGAACTCAAGACCATGCCGGTTCATGTATAAGGTATAACAAAACATGGCACCAAAAGAGCAAAATTCCTTTGAAGTGGATTGAAGGAGCTGGACATAATTCTAATACAGATAAACCGGAATTGATAAACAGTTTAATAGAAGAATTTGCCGCAGGTATTTAATAACAGACAACTCCCAGATTATGTAATCGCAAAATCGGGAGTTGCGGAGGTGATGGTATATGGCAAAACATGAGTTTGGAATTATGATGAATACTCCTCGGCAGAAAAGGGCTTGCATATTGTGGTGTTACACTTGTTCCGCCTTGTTCATTAAAGGCGTTTATTGATAGCATTGCTGATATTCCTGAATTGTGCGAATTAAAGAAACTGTTTAAAAAGGCATTGGACAAAAATAAATGGGTTATTCATTACGGAATTTGATTGAGTAACAACTTCTTGTTTGAAAAATTGAGAAAGTAGTGAAGTTTTAAGGATGACATAAAATGGCGAAAAGTAAGAAGACAAAAATTCATAAAAAGATAGATGGTCAGCTTTTACAGATGAACAAGAAGTTTAGTAATCTCAAGATGAAACAGAAGGATAAGATTACAGGCTGGGTGTATGAAGAATACAAAAAATATGTAACAGAACATGAAAAAGCACCTGATTCATTAGCTGATGAACAGATTGTTAGAGCTGTACTTGATAAGATAAATGAGGCACAAATCTGGATACCAGGTGGAGAGATATACGATTATTATCGGAGAAAGAAACCACAACTTCAGAAGAGGCTTGATAATGAAAAGTTGATTGAGTTTAAATCATATGTCAGATTTTATAAGAGCATTGTTGATCAGGACAGGGCATCCGTTGTTATATGCAATCTCAAACATGAGATTATCTACATGAATCCGGCAGCTGTTACCAGCTATGCGAAGCGAGGCGGCGACAAACTTATCGGAAGAAGCCTGTTAGACTGCCATAATTCGAAATCAAGAGATAGAATACAGCAGGTAGTGGACTGGTTTGCAGCAGATGAAAGCCATAATATCGTTTATACTTTTCATAATGAGAAACAGAATAAAGATGTTTACATGGTGGCACTCAGAGATAAGGGTAAGCTGATAGGATATTATGAGAAACATGAATATCGAAATTCAGAAACCATGAAACCATACGATTTGTGGTGATGATATGACGAAGGATGAATGGTATAGGCAGTTGTTTGATCGACTGGATAATTCCAAGTTTCGAAGCAGTTTCCATCTGAAGCAGAAAGATATTGATTACATAAATGAAAAAGGTCTTGATACAATAAGACAACATGTAAAGGATTTTATTGCAAAGAGAGAAGCTCCGTCATATATAGTAAATGATGGCAAACAGACACCAATGCGTGGACATCCAGTATTTATTGCCCAGCACGCAACAGCAACATGCTGCAGGGAGTGCATCCGAAAGTGGCATAAAATGCAGCCCGGCAAGGGACTAAGTCAGGTGCAGCAGGCAGACCTTGATGCATTCAAGAAAATGTATGGAATAGATGGTGAGATAGAAAAGGAATACTGATATGAATATACAGATATTTGGAACAAAGAAATGCAATGATACTAAGAAGGCGGAGCGTTTTTTCAAGGAGCGGGGCATAAAGTATCAGTTCATTGATATGAAAGAAAAAGGTATGAGCAAAGGAGAATTTAATTCGGTAGCTCAGGCAAATGGTGGACTAGAAAATATGGTTAACTGGGACGGTGAGGACAAGGATTTACTTGCTCTTATTAAGTATATCGCAGATGAAGATAAGCTCGAAAAGGTACTTGAGAATCCACAAGTAATTAAAACACCAGTAGTAAGAAACGGAAAGCAATCAACACTTGGTTATCAGCCGGATATCTGGAAAGGATGGAACTAAATGTACTTAATTAAGACTTTAATGGGAGATATAACAAAAGTAACAGATGTGCAGGCAATCGTAAATGCAGCAAACAACTCTCTTCTTGGCGGAGGCGGTGTAGATGGTGCGATTCATAGAGCAGCAGGACCGGAGCTTCTGGCGGAGTGCAGGACACTTCACGGATGTGAGACTGGAGAAGCAAAGATAACAAAAGCCTATAATCTGCCATGTGATTATGTGATACATACTGTAGGACCTATATGGAATGGTGGAAGGAATAGAGAAGAGGAACTTCTTGCTAACTGCTATTTTAATTCCATGAAGCTGGCAATGGATAATGGAATCAGGTCTATTGCATTTCCTTCTATATCAACGGGAGTATATAGTTTTCCGGTTGAGTTGGCAGCAAAGATTGCAGTACATACAGTAAATAGATTCTTGCAGGGTACTCCAGACAGCTTTGATTTGGTGGAATGGGTGCTGTTTGATACTCACACTGAATCAGTATACGAAGCAGAAGTTGATCAACTGTATAAAATGATATAATCAGAAAGCTGAGTAAGTCAGGATGCATTGAATGCAGATGGAGGATACGAACAAACTTCCAAAGGGCAAAAAGCCATGCCTTTCCCTTCGTGAGTTGGAAAAACAGGTAAACACAGATTTGGATTTATTTGTAAATATCGTGGACGGACAGATGACAGTCTGTGAACTTGTAGACCGATATTTGAAAACAAAGACCGGAGTAAGGCAAAGCACGAAACAGGGATATGTTACAGTGCAGAGATTGCTTGCGAAGGAAGCATTTGGCAAAAAGACAATCCGAAGCGTGAAAACATCCGGTGCAAAGCTGTTTCTTATCAAATTGCAACAGGAAGATGGGAAAAGCTACAGTTCCATTCATACCATCCGGGGAGTGTTGCGACCAGCTTTTCAGATGGCGGTGGATGATGACATTCTGGTAAAGAAGCCATTTGGATTTTAGCTTGCCGGAGTATTAGTAAATGACGCAGTCACAAGAGAGGCAATTACAAAAGACCAGATGAGAAAGTTCCTGAAGTTTGTGCATGACGATGTGGTGTGCTGTAAATACTATGAAGTGGTGTACATACTCTTTCATACGGGAATGAGAATATCAGAATTTTGTGGCTTGACGCTGAAGGACATTGATCTTGAGAATAGAACTGTGAACATCGACCATCAGTTGCAGAGAACATCAGATATGCGGTATATCATAGAAACCACAAAGACGGATGCAGGAACAAGAGTATTGCCGATTAAAGAGGATGTGGCACAGATGTTTCAGGCAATCATTGAGGATAGAAATGCACCGAAAGTGGAGAAATCCATAGATGGATATAGCGGATTCCTATTTTACGATGATAATGGAATGCCACTTGTGGCAATGCACTGGCAGCACCGTTTCAATCATATGGTTGGTAGATACAATGACATCTACCGGGTGCAGATGCCAAACATCACACCTCATGTATGCCGACACACGCATTGTTCAAATATGGCAAAATCGGGAATGAATCCAAAGACGCTGCAGTACCTCATGGGGCATTCAGATATATCGGTTACAATGAATGTGTACACACATATCGGATTCGATGATGCTGAGGAAGAATTGAAACGGATGGAAGAGTTTAGGAAGGCACAGGCGGAGGTTGAGCAGAAGAAAGAGAAAACGATGTCGCAGAAGATGTTTAAGGTAGTTTAATATGGAAAAGAGATGACGCTCCGGCTTAGGCTGGGGCGTTTTTTCTGTGGAAAAAGTAAGTGTTTGGTGCTATAATAAACCTTATAAATGATGAAAGAAGGTTATACATGTTATCAATTTACCAGTTGATGAAATATTTACGTAATACACACCATATCAATGTTAAAAGCTCACAGACACAAGCACTTAGAAATATGGGCTATTATCATGGATTTAAGGGATATAGATTTATTCGAGAGGATACTAACCGTGTTAATTTTAGCTCTTTGGATGAAATTATAGCACTGAATAAATATGATATGCGACTTAAAACAGTTCTTTATCCTAAGGTAATGTTTATAGAAAATGCATTGAAGAGTTATGTTATTGAGGCTTTATTGGCAGATAGCAAATCTGAGAATTTTGATGTTATTTACAATAAATCATTAACAGCATATAGAAATTATACTCCGGGGAGCCGTGCATATAAAACAGAGTACACGAAGAGAATGAATCTAAAAGGAAAAATAAATGCTGCTCTTGTTCGTGACTATAATAAGAGAAGTGTGGTAGCACATTTCTTTAATAATGATATTACAATACCTGTTTGGGCAATATTTGAAACTTTAGCGCTTGGTGAGTTTGGAACTTTATATGATTGTGCCTGTACAAATGTTAAGCTTTATGTTTCAAATATAATGAAGCTCCCAACTAATTTAGATTCAGATGGCATGAACACAAAGTTCTTTATATTTACAGTTAAAGATTTGCGAAATGCAATTGCTCATAACAATGTGATTTTCGATACTAGATTTAAAACTGGTAAGATTGATCAGCGTCTTGTTACTCTGCTTGAAACTGAAGTAGGAATTTCTAATATTGATTTTAAATATATGGATGCGTATATTATCATGATTACATATTTCCTTAGAAAGATGGGCGAAACTAAAACTGCTTGTAAGCAGTTTGTTGCTTCGTATCAACAGCAGACAGAGTATTTGAGAAATGAATTGCCAATTAACATTTATAATCAGGTGGTTGGTACACAGCATAGACCTAATATGAATGCCTTACAAAAATTCATTAGCAAATCATAAAATTCTTGCATATTTTATGCAGAAGTAGTATATTATATATAAGAATTGCGGTGGATGTCTTCGGATTACACCTGGGAGAACCTGATGCGTCGGGTTCTTTTTTTTGTAAAATTTAGTGTAGCATTCTAAGTAGTAAGACTTTGAGGTGTTACTACCATTTTTACTACTAACAGGTAGTAACAACATGCTCAATCTTGCTCTGATTTGCCACAATCTGTAATTTCAGAGCAAACTACATGAATCCCAGAACCCCTTGCAAAATATGGCATTCCGGGGCAAAACAAGGAGAAACAAAACAATGATAAAAGTACTATTTGTTTGCCATGGCAGTGTTTAATGGATGCTGTGAAAGCCTAGGCTTTAAAGGATTTTTTGATGATTGACGAATAATTTACACCTTATTTATACCTTTGGAAGACCGGATCGGAATAATAGAGAAATAAAGAAATAGATAAATATAACAGGAAGCAATTTTGTCATATTGGAAATAATTAAAATTTGCTGAACCGTGTTGATTTTATTGATTGAGTATAATAAAAGTAAGAACAGAAACTTCCATGTTTGAAGCGGTTACCAGAATTGACAAAGAAATGCAAGTTAGCCAATCCGGTAGTCCAGCATATTTTTTCATTGTCACCCGACGTTTTTACAAAACATATACTTATTCCGCTTGATGCGTCATTCTTGTTCTGAAAACAGGAACAGAATCCTTACAGCGACTGTAAGTGTTATTTATTGTGCTTCTGTGCTATCATTTACCCAGAAATGGATAGGAGGCATTCACATGAAACCAATTTTGAATATTGAAAATCTTACCAAAGTCTATGGGACGTTGCCAAACCAGACGAGAGCACTGAACGGAATCACTTTTCAGGTCATGCCGGGAGAGTTTCTCGGTATTATGGGAAGCAGTGGTTCCGGCAAATCCACGCTTCTCAACTGTATTGCAACTGTGATTCAGCCTACAGGTGGAAGCATTCAGGTGGAGGGAGATACTCTGCAATCCCTCAAGGAAAAGGCTCTTGCCGAGTACCGTGGCAAAGAAGTTGGTTATCTATTCCAGAACTTTGAATTGCTGGACAACCTGACTGGCAGGGAAAATATCCTGCTCCCGACTTCCTTGCATGGGGTAGCCGAAACAGAAAGCAGCCAGCGGCTGAAGCAGTTGGCTGACTATCTGGAAATTTCTGATGTTCTGGATAAGTTTCCGTCCAAGATGTCCGGTGGCCAGCGTCAGCGTGTTGCGGCAGCAAGGGCTCTGATCTTACATCCCCAAATGATCCTTGCCGATGAACCGACGGGTGCGCTGGATTCTAAGAACGCAAGAAGTCTTATGGAGAAGCTGTCCGGCCTGAATCGTGACGAACAAGCTACGATCCTGATGGTAACCCATGATTCCAATGCC
Organism: Roseburia sp. TF10-5; assembly: GCF_003462365.1. Taxonomy (NCBI): domain Bacteria; kingdom Bacillati; phylum Bacillota; class Clostridia; order Lachnospirales; family Lachnospiraceae; genus Roseburia; species Roseburia sp. TF10-5. Next base: position 11,259 of record NZ_QTYW01000006.1, read on the forward strand.
GCCAGCTTCTGTAAGCGCATCCTGTTCATCCAGGATGGCGTGATCTTTCATGAGCTTCGGCGTGGAGACGAAAGCCAGCAGGAGTTCTACGGGCACATCCTGAAGGTGATGGCGCAACTGGGAGGGGGCAGCGCAAATGTTCTCTAATCTCATTCTTCGGAACAGTCGCCGCAGCCGAAAGGAAAACGGTCTGTTTTTCAGCTCCCTGGTGATTTCTATTGTTGCATTTTACATGATTCTTTCCATCTCCACTCAAGATGTGATGCTCTTTTTGCAGAAAATGGAGAGTGACGCAGTTGACAAACTCCTGCTTCTGATTCCTGCGTTTTATGGGATGACCCTCGGTATTCTGTTCTTTTTGATCTATTTTGCCTGCAAGTATCAGTTCGAGCGCAGACGGCATGAGTTTGGTGTTTATCTAATGTTGGGGATGCGTAGAAGTAAACTGTTTGGTATGCTTCTGGCGGAAGATTTCCTGACCAGTATTCTTGCCATGCTCATAGGATTACCTGTGGCTGTGGTGCTTTCAGAAATTGTCAGTCTTGTCACCGCCAAGCTGGTAGGCATGGGGATCATCGGTCATCAGTTTTCTTTATCCTGGTTTGCGATTGAATGGACGCTGGCAGGATTTCTGGCAATTAAGCTGACGGCACTTCTGATTTTGAGTGGACGAATCAGCCGCCAGGAGATCGGTACTTTGCTATCCCAGCCAACGAACCGCCCCAAAAAGCAAATGCCATCTGTTATCTATGGACTGGCTGCTATATGCGGAAGTGTGATGTTGGCAGTGGCTTACTACATGGCGATTCAGGGAATTGCATGGACAAAGGTAAGTATGATGGGACTGACTTTGCTGTTGGGCATAGTTGGTACGATGCTGCTTTTCTATGGGATGCGTGCACTGATTGCTTTGATTGTTAAGAAAGGAAAAGGAAATAAGCAGCTTCATGTATTTACCTTCCGGCAGATTCAGGAGAATGTCATTCATCAGTCAAACTCCATGGCCATCAGCTCCCTGCTGATTCTGGCGGCGCTGTGTTGTTTTGGTGCGGGCGTAGGAATTGCAGGAACGAATAACCTGTCTTCTGGCCATGTAATCGACTATACTTTTGAAGATCATACTGCAGAAGATTCATCGCAGGTTCTTCCGAATATAAAGGCAGTCCTGAAAGAAAACAGTTTGGAAAATCAATTTTCAGAGCTTTTTGAAATGAGGGTTGGGCGTATTCGCACCACAGAAGATTATGATAATGCCTACAGCATGGACGCTGTTATGGACTCTCTTCGGAGCCTGCCCCAGTCGGAAGACCGGGATGTCCTTCTGAACAATCTTGGTTATGCCACATACCCATATTTGATTTGTTTATCGGACTATAATCGTTTGTTGGAATTGTCCGGCAATCCGGCTCTCCAATTAGGCGAAAAGGAGGCCGCTGTCTATATTGATACAGAGTTTACTACGGTAAGCCGTACCGCAATGCTGAACCAAGTATTGGCCGGGCATCCCAAGGTGGAACTGGATGGTAGTCCGATTCATCTTACAGGAGAGGTTCAGTCTGTGAATTTGGTCACGGACCGTTCTATAACCTTGTCCTTTGCATTGATTCTTCCGGATGAAGCATTTCTATATTATAGTCAGGGAATGTATGATACCTATGTCAATGCGGTGCTCAGTGAGCAAGCTCTGAATGGAAATAGCCTTATGACTGCATATTTGGATTTGAACGAGAAGCTGGACGAAACTGACATTGAATATGAAAGCTATCTTCAGAATATGGGTCGTCAGCTTTTCTACACCATAGCATCCAGTTATATTACCCTCTATCTTGCGATTGTTTTCCTGGTAGTTGCCAACACCATCGTGGGTGTTCAGTTCCTGATGAGTCAGCAGAAAACCGGGCGCAGATACCAGACTCTGATCCGCCTGGGAGCTACTTACGAAACCCTTTGCCAGTCTGCTGGAAAGCAAATTACCTGGTTTATGGGACTTCCTGTATTGGTTGCGGCTGTCAGCAGTTTGTTTGGAGTCAGGGCGTTATTTACAGGGATACTCTCGTCCCGAACCCGTGGGACAGTGGCTGAAATGATGTTTGTATCTGCTGCTATGATTTTGCTGCTTTGCGTGATAGAATATATTTATATGAGAGTGGTCAAGCGCTCCAGTGATCGGTATTTGCTGACACTGATGCAGCCACAGAGAGAAGAATAATTTGGAAGGAGGTGCTGCCGTGAAAAGAATTGCTGTTGTGGAAGATGAAGTCTATATGCGGGAAGAACTCTGCAATATGCTTCAAAAGGACGGGTATCTTGCGGAGGCAATCACCGAGTTGGAAGATGCCGCTCGGCTCCTGGCAGCCCTCCGTCCTGACCTTGTGATCTTAGACCTGAATTTGCCGGAGATCAGTGGCTTTCAAATCTGCCAGGAACTAAAGAATAAAACCGCTATCCCCGTCCTGATACTGACTTCCAGAGATCAGGTAAAGGATGAACTGCAAGCGTTCCACTTGGGTGCTGATGAATATTTGACGAAGCCGTGCAGAAAAGATCGACTTCTTGCCAGGGTATCCAATATTCTCAAAAGGTATGAAGGCCGTACCAATCTCATAGAGGGACCAGATTTCCTGTTAGACCAGCAGACCTACACGCTTTATATTCATAATACCTCTGTCGTGCTTCCAAAAAATCAGGGAAAACTGTTGGTTGCTCTTTTGTCCGGCGGCGATGCTCTGGTCACGACGGAGCAACTTTGCATAGCACTATGGGGAACCACGGAATACATAGACGAAAATGCCTTGCAGGTTAATCTGACCAGGCTGAAAAAGACGATGTCCGGTCTTGAGATGAAGCAGCGAATCGTTGCGGTTCGTGGGATGGGCTATCGTCTGGAAACGGGGGTGGCTCCATGAAGCGGCTTTGGCACATGATAGAACGGTACTACCCCTGGCTGCTGTTGCTGTTGGGCGTGGATTGCTTTTGTGCTATCATTCTTTGGATTTCTGACATTCAGGCATTTCAAACCTTGAGTGGGTTAGTAGTTCTGACAAGCCTCCTTTTGTTTTCAGCAATTCTGTTTGTACTAAACAAGCGGGAGACCACCCGCCGAGAGCTGTTCCGGGATTTCCTCAGTGATCCTGCCATCTGCAACGAGGAACGGCTGCTCAGTGCCATCAGCCGGGAAGAAGGAGAATCTATCCGGCTTCTGGCATCAGTTTTACAGGAACACAAAACTGAGAGTAACAGTATGGCAGATGCCCTACAGGACTATGAAGAATATGTGGAGGGCTGGGCACATGAAGCGAAAACGCCCTTATCGTTGTTGACCATGCTCCTGGATAATCGGAGCAACGAAATGTCTCCTCCCCTGCAAGCAAAACTGGATTATGTCCGCAGTCAGCTTCAGGAGGATGTCACTCAGATGTTATACTATGCCCGGTTAAAGAGCAGTACAAAGGATTATCAGTTTAAGGATATCAATTTGAATGACTGCTTGGGGGAAGTTCTGGAGGACTATGCCCCACTTCTGGAAGAAAAGCAGTTTGTAATTATCAATAAACTGCAATCTGAAACAGTCTATACAGACCGTAGAGGGCTTCAGTTTATGTTGGGACAGATCGTGAGCAATGCCATAAAATATAGCAGCGATAGTCCCATGCTAACAATCTCTATGATACATTCGGAGATCGCAGATGTCCTTTCAGTTGAGGATAATGGCATCGGTGTAAAAAAATATGATCTGCCGTATATTTTTCAAAAGGGCTTTACCGGGGATTCTACTGACAGCAGAAAGAAAGCTACCGGTATAGGGCTTTACCTGGTTAAGAAGATGGCTGACGATCTAAACCTTCGTCTGGAAGCTGCTTCCCCGTGGGAAAAGGGCTTTAAGATAGTCATCTTCTTTCCAAAATTGAAATCCAACGGAGGAAAATAATATAAGCAAAAAACGGGGCTGTAAAATAAGTCTCTGCTAAAGAAACGCTAGTTCCGACAAATGCTGGTTCTGGCGTTTCTTTACATTAATATATGTTTTTTGAAAATCGTCACTGTTTTATGTAAAAAGGGTACACTTAATAAGCTTGGATAGATTTCTTCTGTACGTCCATATTTTTTATATCTTACATGTTGTTTTCGTTTGAAAAGAAATTTACGTCCATTAGGGCATATAGGATTTCCGTTCTCATCTCTTATATAGTTTACAGCACGATAAGGATTCGTGTGATGTTTTTTATCTGCCGTTTCTTTTTTGTACATGGTAAATATCATTAAATTTTTCCATTAAAGGTACAAAGCATTCCATGCCTTGTCTTCCATAAAATCAATTCTACGTTAAAAACATACCGTCTAGACAGCTATTTTTTAAGCTATCATTTGAAAGACATATATAATATATAGGCTCAAATGGTGAAAGTGCCCATTTGGGCCTATTATTGTATGAATTCATACGTTACAACCAGAGCAAGATCCACCCGTGTATTACAGTATTGTCATTTTGACAATATTGTATTACTTACGAGTGGCAGACTTGATGGGGATTACGTCCCCATACCCACGTGAAAATATAATTGCAGGCAATTACATTTTAGCAGATACGCAAGCGTTTCTGAGTAAGCATCATAGACAACAAAATAAGAAAATTTTGATAAGGCATTCACCTGGATAGGTGAGTGTTTTTTTATTTTCAAATATTTAATTAACAGAAAAAATAAAAAAGTTTTCTTCAGGGGGCTGTAAAAATGCCTCTCAGCGTTTCGTATTAATGAAAGGGTATTTTTTGCAGGAAAAATAAAAAATTTTCATCAAGAGCCTGTATTTATGCCCTTCATCTTTTGAATATGTGTAAGGACATTTTTTGAGCCGGCATAAAAATGATTTTTACAACAATTAGAAACAGAAACGAGGTGAGAAAAGAATGAAATATGAATACATGAAGGAGTCAGAGCAGATGCTTCAATACTTCCAGTTTCCGAAGTTTTTGCTAAAACTGCGAATTTCTCAAACTGCAAAATATCTTTATATGATTTTGTACGACCGGGCGCGGATATCAAGAAAGAATAGCTGGATAGACAAGTATGGAAATGTTTATCTGATATTTCCAATAGATGAATTGTCTGTTCAAATCGGCAAATGCAAATCTTCTATAAAAACAGCATTGAAGGAATTAGATGATGAGGGATTATTGGTTCGCAGATCCGGTGGATTTTCAAAACCCAATCATTTATATGTAAAAATACCATCTGATGAGATTGGGCTACAGCCGGTTGAGAATAAGGCGGTTGAAAAGATGGCTTTGATGGAGTCGGAAAAGCAACCATCATCTGGTCGTAAAAATGGCTGTACAGGAGTCGGAAATGTGGCACCTAGTAAAGTAACTGAGAAATATAAAAGTAATAAATATTATGAAGTAAATTATTGCTATGGGAAAGGAGAGAGTTTGTGATGAGAGAAGAAGATACCGTATGTGTAGGTAGTGATGGTTTGCGATACTGCAAAGTCTGTGGGGAAGCGAAAGAAGCATTTTTCCCAGAGGGTGGCTTTATGGGGATGAAGAAACATTCCAGGCAATGTGCCTGTGACAGAAAAGCGTATGAAGAAGAACAAAAATATTTTAAAGAGAAAGAACACCGGGAATTAGTCAGTAGAAATACGAGCATCTGTTTTGACGAGAGCAGGATGGAAGAGTGGACATTTGAGAATGCAGATATGTCAGATGCAGTAATGCATAAGGCAAAAAGCTATGTTGATAACTGGGAGGAAATGAAAAGAAATCATATAGGCTGTTTGTTCTGGGAACCGGTTGGTACCGGGAAAAGTTATATTGCCGGGTGTATTGCCAATGAACTTCTTAAGCGGGAAGTAACGGTAAAGATGACAAATTTCAATACCATTATTGATAATATATTTCCACTGGCAGACAAAACGGAATATATCAATGCATTGGCTTCTTACCAGCTTTTGATTATTGATGATCTTGGAGTGGAACGAAATTCAGAATATGCGTTAGGAATTATTTTTAGTGTCATAGACCGCAGGATCCGTTCGGGACGACCTTTGATCATCACAACGAATCTTCCGCTGAAAGAAATAAAAAGCGAGACCATGTTGGATAAAAGGCGTATCTATGACCGTATTTTAGAAATGTGTACACCCGTGTATGTTGGAGGCACAAGCAAACGAGAAGCGATTGCAAGTATGAAAATGGAGAAAGCGAAAACGCTGTTGAACACAAACAGAGGGAAGGAGGAATGCGAATGAATCATACAGAAAAAACAATACCTGTTTGGAAGAAATATTCTTTAAATGTTTCCGAAGCAGCAGAATATTACGGAATTGGAGAAAAGAGATTGAGACAAATCGCAGGTGAAAATGAAGGAGCAGATTTTATTTTGGAAGTTGGTTCGCATATCCGGTTCAAAAGAAAATTATTTGAAGATTATCTGGACACAGCCAGTACAGTTTAAGTGACAGAATAGAAGAAATAGTAATGAAAATAATGTTCATTTTATCTTAGCGAAGAGAAGGTCTTGTGGTATAATGAATAAACCGAGACGGTCTTCCAAGTTAAATGAGCATTTAATGAAGGAGACGAAATATTATGAGTGAAAAAAGGAGAGATCATAGAGGACGTATATTACACAATGGAGAAATACAGTTATCTGATGGCAGATATAGATTTAAGTATGTCGATGAGATGGGAAAGGAGCGCTGCGTATATAGCTGGCGCTTAGACCATAACGATGCAACTCCGAAAGGAAAGCACCGGGCTTTATCGCTTCGGGAGATGGAGAAGAAAATCCAGGCAGATCATTTTGAACAGATTGCAACAAATGGCGGAAATATGACGGTACTGGAACTGGTTGAAAAATATACATCAACAAAAACCGGTGTCAGACCTACTACAGTTGCAGGATACGGAACAGTTATCAATTTATTGAAGAAAGATCCATTTGGAAAAAGAAGGATTGATACGGTTCGGATTTCGGATGCAAAATGTTGGCTGATACATCTTCAGCAGGTAGAAAAGAAAAGCTATAGTTCCATCCATTCAATCCGAGGAGTTCTTCGTCCGGCATTTCAGTTGGCAGTGGATGATGACCTGATCAGGAAAAATCCATTTCAGTTTCAGCTAATGGAAGTGGTTGTGAATGACAGTGTGACAAGAGAGGCAATCAGCAGGGCTGAGGAACGAAAGTTCCTACGGTTTGTGAAGGAAGACCCTCATTTTTGCAGGTATTATGAAGGAATTTACATATTATTTAAAACAGGCCTTCGCATCTCGGAATTTTGTGGTTTGACGATTTCTGATATTGATTTCAAGGAGCATACGATCAACATCGATCATCAATTGCAGAAAAAATCAAAAATCGGATATTATATTCAAGAGACTAAAACAACCAGCGGAACAAGAAAGATACCTATGACTGCAGATGTAGAGGAATGTTTTCGGAAAATTATAGAAAAACGAAACCCGCCCAAAGCAGAACCTATGGTAGATGGAAAAAGTGGATTCTTATACTTTGATAAAAATGAAAGTATCTGTTATTCCCTGCACTGGGAGCATTATTTTCAACACATCATTCAGAAGTATAATAATACTTACAAAGTACAGATGCCTGTCATCACCCCTCATGTATGTCGGCATACCTATTGCTCAAATATGGCAAAATCCGGAATGAATCCAAAAGCATTGCAATATTTGATGGGCCACTCAGACATCAGCGTAACGCTGAATACATATACGCACGTAAATCTTGAGGATGCCAGGGAAGAAGTTGCCCGGATTCAGGTTGTGTAATTACGATTTTTAATTGAAAATAGCAAGGTGTAAAATGGAAAAACATACACCTTATTTTACACCTTTTGCGGACGATATTATGAGAAAATAAACCAGGTTATGCCAGAAAAGAAAAATTCACAAAGGCTTACAAAGCCCGAAAAACCAAGAAAAACTAAGAAATGCGAGGTTATGCAACAATGATAAAAATACTATTCATTTGCCACGGCAACATCTGCCGCAGCACCATGGCCGAAAGCGTCCTCACCCACCTGGTCCACCAGCTGCACCTCGACAACCAGTTCGAGATCGACTCCGCTGCGACCAGCCGTGAGGAGATCGGCAACCCGCCGCACTACGGCACAAAAAATAAATTATACGAAGAAAATATTCCGCTTGTTCCGCACCGGGCGCGCCAGATGACAAGGGATGACTATCTGTATTTTGATTATCTGATCGGCATGGATTCCGCAAATATCCGGAACATGACAAGAATCGCGGGAGGCACGGACAGCCAGGATAAAATATACAAGATGCTTTCATTTGCTGGCTATGAAGACACGCAGAAATTTACCGGGGCGCGGGATGTGGCAGATCCATGGTACACCGGCAATTTTGATGAAACCTATGAAGATGTGGTTGCAGGATGCAAAGGATTCCTGTATTATTTACAGCAGAAAGGGGACATTTCAAAAGAAATAGAAATTCCCCGGTAAGTAAGGAGTGACATTGGGTGAAATATCTGATCATTGGAGCTGGTGGCACAGGCGGAGTTGTCGGTTTTCACATGGCGCAGGCAGGAAAAGATGTGACGTTGATCGCCAGAGATGCGCATTTGGAGAGTATACAGCAAAAGGGACTGACGCTTCAGACCATGTGGGATGAGAACACAAAGACCATACCGGTAAAGGCATCTGACATGCAGCATTACAAAGACCGGCCGGATGTGATCTTAGTCTGCGTAAAAGGATATTCGCTGGATGGAATTTACGAATTTATCCGTAGAATTGCAAAACCGCAGACGATTGTGATTCCAATTTTAAATATTTATGGAACCGGAGCTAAAATGCAGGAAAAACTGCCGGGAATGCTTGTGACGGACGGATGTATTTACGTGTCAGCCAATATTAAGGAGCCGGGAGTTATTTTGCAGCACGGAAAGATTCTGCGCATTTTCTTCGGCGTGCGCCAAAAAGAAGAAAAATGCCAGCTGTTAGAGCAGATTCAGAAAGATTTCCGTGACAGTGCAATCGATGGGATATTATCAGAACAGAACCAGCGGGATGCGCTGGAGAAATTTTCCTATGTGTCACCGATCGGAGCGGCGGGCCTTTACTTAAATGCCACGGCAGGAGATTTCCAGAAAGAGGGGAAAGCAAGAGAACTGTTTTGCACGATGATAAGGGAAATCGTTGCACTGGCGATGGCCATGGGATTTCCGTTTGAAAAGGATATGGTTTCCGTAAATCTGCAGATTTTATCCAATCTTCCGCCGGAGGCAACCACGTCAATGCAAAGGGATGTGATGGCACACAGACCGTCGGAAGTGGATGGTCTGGTATACGAAGTGGTGCGCATGGCGCACAGATATCAGGTTCCGGTGCCCGCATATGAAAAAGTGGCACAGAAACTGCAAGGAGAAATTATGTGCGAAAAAATTCTCACACAGAAGGAAATGTGGAGATAAAAAGGGAAGAAAAATAACAGGATTCATTGTAGATAATGAATCATAAAAACACAGGAGAACAACATGGAATACAAATACAGCACAATTAACGAGGTAAATCATTTTGAATTTGGCGAGGCTGTGGTTGGGGACATCCAGCTGACAGAGCGCATGTTTCATCTGGTACTGGACAATGTAAAAATCTGTCCGGAAAATTCCTGCAACCGCGACATCCGGATGATGCGTACCAATGAACTTTTATTTAAGATTTCAGATGCAGAAATCATTTCGCTTGTTGAGGAAGGATACAACGAATACGATGCTGATGGAAATTTAAAGCACACGTATCCGGACGAGGAAGTGGAAAAAGCAAAGTATGATGAGGTGGCACAGGTTCTTTTGGAGGGAACCATATATGAACTGACGTTACAGAGCGGTGTTTATACGTTTATCATTGACGGAACCAACGACCGTACCTACGCGCTGAAAGTAACCGGAAGCGGCGATACGCAGGAGTGGAACCGGTTTCTTGAGGTATAGAGTCGGGAAAGCTTTTGTTCGCCGGGTAGCCTTTGAACAGAAACACAGGAGGAAAAAGACATGATACAGACCGTTATTTTTGATCTGGACGGGACCCTTTTGGATACAGAAAAATACTATTTCGCGAAATGGAAAGAGGCTATGGCGCATTTCGGATATCATATGACCGATGAGGAGGCATACAGTGTGCGTTCCCTTGGGATGCCTTATGCACCGGAACATTTTAAAAAGCTGTATGGAGAAGATTTTGACTATGACAAAGTGCATACATATCGCAGAAAACTGACGGATCAGGTGCTTGATGAGGGACCGATTGAGGCAAAACCGGGAGCAGAGGAACTGTTAAAATATTTGCGCAAAAAAGGTGTGCGTACAGCGATTGCCACCGCAGGAGGTGTGGAGCGCAGCAGCAGTCTGCTGAAGAGAGTGGGATTGTATGACTATCTCGACCACATTGTTTCTGCCCGGCAGGTCGCCCATGGCAAACCGGCGCCGGATGTTTATCTGTACGCCTGCAGCCAGCTTCATGTGCAGCCACAGGAGTGCTATGCGGTGGAAGATTCTCCAAATGGAATTCACAGTGCATACAGTGCAGGATGTAAGGTGTTTATGGTGCCGGATCTGACACAGCCGGATGCCGAACTGGAGAAATTTATATACAAAAAAGTGGAATCACTTGTAGCACTAAAGGAGTATTTTTAAATTTTTTCTTGCAATCACTGGAATTGTGTGATAAAACAGATTACAAAAGGAACGTACATCAGGGATGTACGACAGAAAATGCATAGATGGAGACTCTGATCATCAGACATCGACAGGAATACAGCGTCACCGACTGAGAGCGCTGTTTGAAAGAGATGATTATGGGAACACTGCCGGAGCAGACGGATTGAACACGGGCAGGATGGTTTTGAAAAACCGGAATGTGGAAGTAGGTTCGTACGTGAGCGCACGTTACGCGTAAGAGAGGGAAGATGAGAATGTCTCATTTTTCAATGCGGGTGGTACCGCGGATAATCTGAATTATTCGCCCCGGAATACAATTATAGTATTCCGGGGCTTTTCTTTTTTCATAAGAGGAGCCCCGGACCAGAAAAAGGAGTAGAAAAGATGAGTAACATTTACAGAGATGTCACACTGAATCAGGTAAGCGAGCAGGACATTGGAAAGACGATCCGTGTCGCTGGCTGGGTAGAAAATATCCGTGACCATGGCGGAGTATCTTTTATTGATTTAAGAGATATGTATGCAGTGATGCAGATCGTTATCCGCGATGGAAAGCTGTTAGAAGGAATCCGTAAAGAGCAGGCTATTACCGTGGAAGGTCTGATCGAAAAGAGAGATGAGGAAACCTACAATCCAAAGATCCCGACCGGAACCATCGAGCTGGATGCAAAGGAAGTGACGGTACTCGGAGAAGTATATTCCCAGCTTCCGTTTGAAGTAATGACCAGCAAGAGTGTGGTACACGAAGATGTACGTCTGAAATATCGGTATCTGGATCTGAGAAACCAGAAAGTAAAAGATAATATCATTTTCCGTTCCAAAGTGATTTCTTATCTGCGTGAGAAAATGACAAGTATGGGATTTCTGGAGTTACAGACACCGATCCTGTGCGCATCTTCTCCAGAGGGTGCAAGAGATTATATCGTACCGTCCAGAAAATTCAAGGGAAAATTTTATGCACTGCCACAGGCACCACAGCAGTACAAGCAGCTTCTGATGGTATCCGGATTTGATAAATATTTCCAGATTGCACCTTGTTTCCGTGATGAGGATGCCAGAGCCGACCGTTCACCGGGAGAGTTCTATCAGCTGGATTTTGAGATGAGTTTTGCCACACAGGAAGATGTATTTGCAGTTGGTGAAGAAGTTCTTTCGTCTGTATTTGAAAAGTTCGCACCGGAAGGAAGCGTTGTGACCAAGGCTCCATATCCGATTATCAGTTATAAGCAGGCAATGCTGGAGTTTGGTTCCGATAAGCCGGATCTGCGTAACCCGCTTCGTATTATCGATGTGACCGACTTTTTCCAGAAATGTACGTTCAAGCCGTTCATCGGAAAAACGGTTCGGGCAATCCGCGTACACGCCGATATGTCCAAAGGTTTCCACGAGAAACTCCTTAAATTTGCAACCGGACTTGGCATGGGTGGTTTAGGATATCTGGAAGTATTGGAAGACGGCTCTTACAAGGGACCAATCGACAAGTTTATTCCGGATGACTGTAAGGAAGAATTCCGTACACTGGCAGGACTTGAAGTTGGCGATACAATTTTCTTTATGGCAGATAAGGAAGAACGCGCTGCATATTACGCCGGAATGATCAGAAACGAACTCGGTGAGAAGCTGGATCTGATCGAGAAGAATGCATACCGTTTCTGTTATGTCAACGATTTCCCGATGTTTGAGAAAGATCCGGAGACAAAGAAGATCGGATTTACCCATAATCCATTCTCCATGCCACAGGGCGGCTTAGAAGCACTTAATACCATGGACCCGCTGGATATCCTGGCTTACCAGTACGATATCGTCTGCAACGGTGTGGAATTATCTTCCGGAGCTGTGCGTAACCACGATATGCAGATCATGGAAAAAGCATTTGAGATTGTAGGTTACGACAAAGAAGTGTTAAAGAACAAGTTCGGCGCATTATACACCGCATTCCAGTACGGAGCACCGCCACACGCAGGTATGGCTCCTGGAGTTGACCGTATGATCATGCTTTTACGCAACGAAGAAAATATCCGTGAAGTCATCGCATTCCCGATGAACGGAAACGCACAGGATCTGATGTGCGGTGCACCAAACGAAGTCACCGAGCAGCAGCTGCGTGAAGTGCATATTAAGGTTAGAGATTAAGGAGAAGGGAACAAAATATGGCAAACGTAATCTCAGACGAGACAATGGAATATGTTGGAATCCTTGCAAAGCTGGAATTGTCTGACGCGGAAAAAGAAGCTGCGAAAAAAGACATGGAGAGCATGCTGGATTATATTGATAAATTAAACGAACTGGATACCTCCAATGTGGAACCGATGTCCCATGTATTTCCGGTACAGAATGTGTTCCGGGAAGATGTTGTGGAAAACGGCGATGGTGGAGAGGACACACTTGCGAACGCACCGGAGCGCCGCGACCGCGCATTTGTAGTTCCAAAGACGGTAGAGTAAGGAGGGGCAGCTATGAATTTATTATCGCTCACAGCGGTAGAGCTGGGAAAGAAAATAAAAGCGCATGAAGTGACCGTTGAGGAAGCAACAAGAGCTGCTCTTGACGCGATTCGTGCAAAAGAAAAGGATATCAACAGCTTTGTCACCGTAGATGAAGAGTCTGCGATGATCCGCGCAAAAGAAGTACAGAAAATGATTGATGACGGGACACTGACCGGGCCTCTGGCAGGTGTTCCAGTTGCCATCAAAGATAATATGTGTACAAAGGGAATGTTAACGACCTGCAGTTCTAAGATTTTATATAATTTTATTCCAACTTATACAGCGGAAGCAGTGATCAATCTGGAAAAAGCGGGCGCAGTCATTCTCGGAAAGACGAACATGGATGAATTTGCCATGGGAAGTACCACAGAGACTTCTGCCTATGGGGAGACAAAGAATCCATGGAATACCGCACATGTACCGGGCGGTTCTTCCGGTGGAAGCTGTGCGGCAGTGGCAGCAGAGGAATGTTACTATGCACTCGGATCGGATACCGGAGGATCTATCCGTCAGCCAAGTTCATTTTGTGGTGTGACCGGAATCAAACCAACTTATGGTACCGTTTCCCGTTACGGACTGATCGCATACGGTTCCTCTCTGGATCAGATCGGACCGATTGCAAAGGATGTGACCGACTGTGCCACAATTCTGGAGACAATTACTTCTTATGATAAGAAGGATTCCACATCGGTAAAACGAGAAGAAACCGATTTTACATCGGCACTGGTGGATGATGTAAAGGGAATGAAGATTGGTATTCCGCGTGACTATCTGGGCGAGGGACTGGACCCGGAAGTAAAGGAAGCCATTCTTGCAGCGGCAAAGACGTTAGAAGAAAAAGGCGCAATCGTAGAGGAATTTGATTTAAGTCTCGTAGAGTATGCGATTCCGGCTTATTATGTCATTGCGGCAGCAGAGGCAAGCTCCAATCTGGCACGTTTTGATGGAGTAAAATACGGATACCGCACAAAAGAGTACGAGGGACTGCACAATATGTACAAGAAGTCCCGCTCCGAAGGATTCGGACCGGAAGTAAAGCGCCGTATTATGCTTGGATCTTTCGTGTTAAGTTCCGGATATTATGATGCTTATTATCTGAAAGCACTGCGCACCAAAGCCCTGATCAAGCAGGCATTTGACAAGGCATTTGCAAAGTATGATGTGATTCTCGGACCGGCGGCACCGACCACCGCTCCGAAACTGGGAGAATCTTTGAGTGATCCGCTGAAGATGTATCTTGGAGATGTATATACCGTTTCGGTCAATCTGGCAGGTCTGCCGGGAATTTCCGTGCCGTGCGGTGTGGACAGCAAAGGACTTCCGATCGGTCTGCAGCTGATCGGGGATTGTTTCAAGGAGAAAAACATCATCCGTGCGGCCTACAGTTTTGAACAGACAAGAACGTATCAGCACAGTCCGGCAGCAGAAGCGTAGAAAGGAGAGAAGAGATGTCAAAAGAATATGAAACCGTCATTGGACTGGAAGTCCATGTAGAATTAGCAACCAAGACAAAAATCTTCTGTGCCTGCTCCACTGCATTCGGAAGTGCACCAAATACCCACACCTGTCCGGTATGTACCGGTATGCCGGGATCGCTTCCGGTCTTAAACAAAAAGGTGGTAGAGTATGCCATGGCAGTTGGTCTGGCAACAAACTGTCAGATCAATCAGTACAGCAAATTTGACCGGAAAAATTATTTCTATCCGGATAACCCGCAGAACTATCAGATTTCCCAGCTTTATCTGCCAATCTGCCATGACGGAGGGGTAGAGATCGAGACGGAATCCGGCGGGAAAAAGACCATCGGTATCCATGAAATCCATATGGAAGAGGATGCCGGAAAGTTAGTACATGATGACTGGGAAGGGGTATCTCTGGTGGATTACAACCGTTCCGGTGTACCGCTGATCGAGATCGTGTCCGAGCCGGATATGCGCTCCGCAGAGGAAGTCATTGCATATCTGGAGAAACTGCGTATGACGATCCAGTACCTGGGTGCCAGTGACTGCAAGATGCAGGAGGGTTCCATGCGTGCGGATGTCAATTTATCAGTTCGTGAAAAGGGCGCCAAAGAGTTTGGTACCCGTACCGAGATGAAAAATATCGGTTCGTTTAAGGCAATCGCACATGCCATTGAAGCCGAGACAGCCCGCCAGATTGATCTGATTGAATCCGGGGAAAAGGTTGTACAGGAGACCCGCCGCTGGAACGATGATCAGGGATATTCCTATGCGATGCGTTCCAAAGAGGATGCACAGGATTATCGTTATTTCCCGGAGCCGGATCTGGTACCGATCGTTGTCAGTGACGAATGGCTGCAGCAGATCCGGGACAATCAGCCGGAACTTCATGATGAAAAACTGGCCCGTTATATTGCAGAGTTTGGTCTGCCGGAGTATGATGCACAGATTCTTACATCGGAGAAAAAGCTGGCAGATCTCTTTGAGGCGACTTCTGCGATTTGCAATAAACCAAAGAAAGTATCCAACTGGCTCATGGGAGAAACGATGCGTCTGTTAAAGGACCGGGAAATGGATGCCGAAGATCTCCGTTTTTCACCAGAGCATCTGGCAAAAATTATCGAATTGACAGAGGCAGGAACGATCAATAATTCCGTTGCCAAGGAAGTATTTGAAAAAGTATTTGATGAGGACGTAGATCCGGAGCGTTATGTGGAAGAGCATGGCTTAAAGAGTGATAACGATGAGGATGCACTTCGCGCAACGATAGAGCAGATTGTCAAAGACAATCCGCAGTCGGTGGAGGATTACCACAACGGAAAAGAGAAAGCAATCGGATTTTTGGTCGGACAGACGATGAAAGCAACCAAAGGCAAGGCAAATCCGGGAATCGTAAATAAAATCTTAAAGGAACTGCTTTAAATCTTAAAGAAAAATGAAAAAACAGGGGAAAACTTGTCTTTACAGGCTGAATATCGTATAATAATTTTGCCGTCGCTTACTGCGGCGGCAATGTTATATGTAAAAAAGGAGTTTATACGATGGCGGAAGACCAGAATAATAAAGAAAATACCACGACATCCGATACAAGCAATACAAGTGAATATGAAGATGTCTGTTACATCTGCCGCAGACCGGAGAGTGTTGCGGGAAAGATGATACATATCCAGAATGATATCTGCATTTGTCAGGACTGTATGCAGAAAACATTTGATACCATGAACAACGGCACCTTTAACATGGGCGATTTCATGAATATGAACATGGGAAAAATGCCGAATATCAGTATGATCAATCTGGCGGATCTACAGAATGCGGTTCCGAACAAACAGAAGTTAAAGAAAAAGAAACCAAAGGATGAGCAGCCGAAACCGGAACTGGATATTCATTCCATTCCGGCACCGCACAAAATCAAGGCGCGTCTGGATGAGTATGTTGTCGGACAGGAACATGCCAAAAAAGTGATGTCCGTTGCCGTTTACAATCACTATAAACGCGTGATGGAAGACACCAATGACGGCGTGGAAATCGAAAAGTCCAATATGCTCATGATCGGACCGACCGGATCGGGAAAGACGTATCTGGTAAAGACACTGGCACGGCTTTTGGATGTGCCGCTGGCAATCACAGATGCAACCTCTCTGACCGAAGCCGGATATATCGGTGATGATATCGAAAGCGTAGTCAGCAAACTTCTGGCTGCAGCTGACAATGATGTGGAGCGTGCAGAGCACGGTATTATTTTCATTGATGAGATCGACAAGATTGCAAAGAAGCGCAATGCCAATCAGCGGGATGTAAGCGGAGAGTCGGTGCAGCAGGGAATGTTAAAGCTTCTCGAAGGCGCAGAGATTGAAGTTCCGGTTGGAGCAAGCAGCAAAAATGCGATGGTTCCGATGACCACGGTAGATACGAAGAATATTCTGTTTATCTGTGGCGGTGCCTTTCCGGAACTGGAAGAGGTTATCAAGGAGCGATTAAACAAGGAGGCGTCCATCGGCTTTAAGGCAGATCTGAAAGATAAATACGACAAGGAAGAAAATCTTCTCTGTAAAGTGACAGTGGAGGATGTCCGTAAATTCGGAATGATTCCGGAGTTTCTGGGACGTCTGCCGATTCTGTTTTCACTGGAAGCACTGACGGAAGATATGCTTGTGCGTATTCTGACAGAGCCGAAGAATGCGATTGTACGTCAGTACAAAAAGCTTCTGGCGATGGATGAAGTGGATCTGGAGTTTACGGAGGACGCTTTGCATGCAATTGCAAAGCAGGCGAAAGAAAAGAAAGTCGGTGCCCGTGCACTGCGAGCCATTATTGAAGAGTTCATGCTGGATATCATGTATGAGATTCCAAAGGATGACAATATCGGAAAAGTGACGATCACAGAGGATTATGTGGAGAAAAAGGGCGGACCGCTCATTGAAATGCGTGGAGTTGCGGCACTTCCGGAACAGGAAGCAAACGCATAAAATGTAGAAAAACCGAAATAAAAGATCTGATGTCGAAGGGCATCAGGTCTTTTTCTTTTCCCTATTGTA
The DNA here is from genome assembly GCF_003462365.1 of Roseburia sp. TF10-5. NCBI lineage: Bacteria > Bacillati > Bacillota > Clostridia > Lachnospirales > Lachnospiraceae > Roseburia > Roseburia sp. TF10-5. Next base: position 28,943 of record NZ_QTYW01000006.1, read on the forward strand.
TGATATGATAGAAACAGTATTGTTTTGTTCGTAATTCATAAGGAGGATGTATGAAAATCATTCATTGTGCAGATCTGCATCTGGATTCCCAGATGACAGCAAACCTGACAAAAGAGCAGGCAAGAGAGCGCAAAAGAGAAATCATCCGTACGTTTACACGGATGGTCGAATATGCAGAAAAGACAGGGGTGCGTCTGATCATGATATCGGGAGATCTGTTTGATACACGAAATGTATCAGCATTGGCGCGCAACACCGTAAGGGACATGATCTGTACACATCCCCAGATTGATTTCTTATATCTGAGAGGAAACCATGACAGTGACAATTTCCTTTCCAAGCTGGAGGAAGTACCGGACAATCTGCTTTTGTTTTCCGATACATGGACTGCATACCGGTATGGAAATATTGTGATCAGCGGAATCGAGCTCTCGGAGAACAACCGGGCGACCGTTTACAATTCCCTTGTGCTGGGGCATGAAGATTTCAATATTGTCATGATGCACGGACAGGCGGGAGATTATGCATGTCGCTCACAGGCAGAGAATATCAGCCTGAACCAGCTGAAAAATAAGAATATTGATTATCTGGCGCTGGGACATGTACATACCTTCATGCAGGACAAGCTGGATAACCGCGGTACCTGGTGTTACTGTGGATGTCTGGAAGGACGCGGATTTGACGAGTGTGGACCGAAAGGATTCGTTTTACTGGATGTGGACGAGCAGACCTGCCGTGCCCAGATGCAGTTTGTTCAGATGGCAGCCCGCACACTGTACACGCTTGAAGTGGATGTGAGCAATGTCATGACGACAAGGGAAGCGGCGGAGCGGATGGAAGAAGCTGTAAAACAGGCGCAGTATCCGTCGGGAAGCCTTGTCAAATTTGTACTGACCGGTGAGGTGGAAGTGGATGCGGAGATCAATTGCGAGTATCTGCAGAATCTGTTCTCGGATTATTTTTATTTTGAAAAGGTGAAAGACCGGACAACCCTTCGGGTCGACTACAGTGATTATGAAAAAGATGCCTCGTTAAAGGGGGAGTTTATCCGTATGGTACTTGGATCTGAACTGTCACAGGAGCAGAAGGCAGAAGTGATCCGCTGTGGAATTTTGGCATTGTCCGGGGAGGAGATATAGGATGAAATTACGTTCCTGTCATATCGACAATTTTGGAAAACTATCGGATCTGCATCTGGAATTTCAGGACGGGGTTAATCTGTTTCACGAACCGAATGCATGGGGGAAAAGTACACTGGCCGCTTTTTTGCGGGTGATGTTTTACGGGTTTGACTCTAAGAGAGAATCCGGACTGTTTGATAAAGAACGTGTGGTATTCCGCCCGTGGCAGGGGGGAACGTATGGAGGCGAACTGGATTTTTCCTATCAGGGAAAAGAGTACCGGATCAGCCGTACATTTGGAAAAACAGAAAAAACAGATGTTTTTCATTTATATGATCTTTCCACCAATCTGGAATGTCATGATTTCTCTTCCGAGATCGGAAGTGAAATTTTCGGACTCGACAGTGCATCGTTTAAAAGGAGCGCATTTATTGCACAAAATGACTGCGAATGCTGCTCGACTGATGCGATCAATGCCAAGCTGGGAAATCTTGTAGAGAATACAAATGATATCAATAATTTTGAGACCGCTCAGAAAAAGATTCATGACCGGATGAATAAACTTTCGCCGGACCGTGCAACAGGTTCCATGAAAAAGCGGACGAACATGATCACGCTTTTAACGGAAGAACTGCGCGGCTATGATGCGGCAGAGACATCATACAAAAAGATTACTGAAAAACTTACCGAAAAACAGGAGCAGAGAAAAGAACTGGCCGGGATTCGGGATCAGTATGCAAAAGCATTGCAGGTGGCGAGTGAAGAGAGCCGCAGGGAAGGAATCAAGCAGGCCTATGCGGCCACCAAACAGGAGGAACAGGAAAAGAAAGCGGCACTGGATGCTTTTGCGGATGTATTTCCGGGACAGGTGCCGCAGGATGAGGAGTTTGCAAAGCAGAACCAGGATGTACAGATGCTTGGGGTGTTAAAAACCACTTTGTTTAATCTGGGGCTGACCGAGGAAGAAGAAAACCGCCTGCAGGAACTTGGTGATAAGTTTGAAAACCAGATTCCTTCTGAAGAAAAAATAACGGAAATGGAAAAAGAGCAGGAGCGTTTTGCAAAACTCAAAGAAGAAAAAACGCAGCTGGAAACGAAAATGTCCTATTTTGAAGCGATGGCAATGAAGCGGGAAGAACCGGATTACACGGTAAAAAATCGTCTTCCGATGATGGTCTGCGGCATTATCCTGCTGGTGATCGGTGCTGCCGGTGGTGTGTTGTCGTTTCTGTTGCCACAGGTACATAAGTTTTTCCTTCCGCTTCTGGCGGTATCGGTGGTTGCGGCAGTGGCAGGTATTGTGCTTCTTGTGGTGCGCAAGGTGCAGGTATCAAAGGAAGAAGAAAAGGTGCGTGCACTCCGGGTACAGCATCTGGAAGAGGAGCGTAAGCTCCGCGGACCGGTGGAGGAAATTCAAAAAACCATGGAAGAGGCTTCGAAAGAAGCTTCGCGCATCGAACAGGAGACCAAGCATTTTCTGGAGCAGTATCAGATGGTTCCGGGAGAAAAGGATGCCAGAACCTGCCTGTATGAACTCCGCAGCCAGCTGCAGGAATATGAGCGTCTGCGCAGCCGTGCCGGAAAAAGCGATGCGGCAAGACAGGAATTTGAGCGGAAACAGAACTCTTTGCTTGCATTTGGAAAAGAAGCGGGAATGGATTTCGGAGAAGATCTTGCAGCAGGAATCAGCCAGTTACAGATGAAGGCAACCGAGTACCGGATCGCACAGAAAGCATACGCAGAGGCAAGAAAAAAGAGAGAACTTTTTGAACAGGAACACAATATGAAAGAACTGGCAGCGGTGGAAAAATGTCCATATTCCCTTGATGAACTCAATTCCATGATCCGTGATGTGGATGAGCGGAGCGAGGATATCCGGGAAGCCATCGAGCAGTACCATCATCAGCTCGAAGATCTGCAGGATCAGCTGGATATCCGGGATGAAAAAGAACAGCAGCTTTCCATCTGCAGACAGGAACAGGAAGAAGAACAGCATTTATATGAAACCCTGCGTTTGACGGGAGAGTTCCTACAGAATGCAAAGGAGCAGTTTTCTGCGAGATATTTGGGGCCGATCGAGAACGGGTTTGGAAAGTATTACACGCTTCTAACAGGGGATAAAGAAAAAGACTGGATGGTGGATGCCAACATCGAGGTGCAGATGAAAGAGCAGGGCGAGATGCGGGAAACCAAGTGGCTGTCTGCCGGATATCAGGATCTGCTGGGAATCTGTATGCGTCTGGCACTGGTGGATGCGATGTATCCGAAGGAAAAACCGTTTCTGGTGCTGGACGATCCGTTTGTCAATCTGGATGAAGAAAAGATGGCACATGGCAATGAACTGTTTGGAAAAATTTCCGGGGAGTATCAGATTTTATATTTTACCTGTCATGCAAGCCGGAATATAGAAAATACAAAATAAAGGGAGAGGAAACATGGAGAAAAAGATTTTATTTCCGCAGATCGGCGGAATTATGCACGGAGGGGATTATAATCCGGAACAGTGGCTGGACCGGCCGGACATTCTGGAAGAAGATATCCGCATGATGAAGAAAGCCGGGATGAATTGTGCAACACTTGGGGTATTTTCCTGGTCAACCTATGAGCCGCGGGAGGGGGAATTTCATTTCGCATGGCTGCATGACATCATGGATAAGTTATATGCCAATGGCATTTACACGATATTGGCGACGCCGTCCGGAGCGCGACCGGCATGGCTGGATGAAACATATCCGGAGTGCAGACGCGTGGATTCTTACGGGGTGCGTGAACATCACGGGGTGCGGCACAACCACTGTATGAGTGCACCGGTTTATCGGAAGAAGGTTTCTGTGATCGTTAATAAACTGGCAGATGAATTCGGAAATCATCCGGGACTTCTGATGTGGCATATTTCCAATGAATTTGGTGGGGAATGTTACTGTCCGCACTGTGTAAAGCGGTTCCAGGATTATCTGGCGGAAAAGTTTGACCATGATATTGAAAAACTGAACAAGGCATGGTGGACAACGTTCTGGAGTCATACTTACAATGATTTTTCCCAGATTGAACCGCCGTACCGCAACGGAGAATTCAGCATTATGGGATTGAATCTGGAGTGGAAACGGTTTACCACCTGGAATATGACGGATTACATGAAGGCAGAGATTGCCATTTTAAAAGAGCGCACACCGCAGATCCCGGTGACGACGAACTTCATGAAGGAATACGACGGACTGGATTATCACAAAATGCAGCAGCCTCTGGATGTGGTTTCCTGGGATTCTTATCCGCGTTTCCACAATGATGAGGAAACATTTGCGGATACAATGACGGAGAACGCGTTTGATCACGCCATGATCCGTGGTCTGAAAAAGGATCAGCCGTTTATGCTGATGGAGAGTGCACCAGGACTGGTTAACTGGCATCCGTTTAATAAAATGAAGCGTCCGGGCGTGCACCGGCTGGCTTCGCTGCAGGCAGTGGCACTCGGTTCCGATACCGTACAGTATTTTCAGTGGCGGAAAGGCAGAGGATCGTTCGAACAGTATCATGGGGCGGTTGTGGATCATCTCGGAACCGATGATACCAGAGTTTTTCGCGAAGTGGCAGATCTTGGGGAAGAATTAAAGAAACTCAAAGATCTGGCAGGGACAGTCGTAAAAGCACCGGTAGCCGTGTTATACGACTGGGACAGCCTCTGGGCAACGGATGGAATGAAGGGGCTGGCAGAGTCCACCCGTAACTATATTAAGACCTGCAGGAAAGCATACCGCAATCTGTCGGCACTCGGAGTGGATGTGGATGTGATTTCCAGTGAAGAGGATTATAGCGGTTATTCCGTGATTGTGGCACCAATGCTGTATCTGCTGCATCCGCATGTCGGGGAGCGCATGAAACAGTTTGTGGAGCAGGGAGGTCATCTGATTGCAACCTATGTGACCGGATATGTGGATGAAAACCAGCTCAATTATCTGGGCGGATTTCCGGGAGACGGATTAAAGGATCTCTTTGGCGTGATCAGTGAGGAAATTGATACACTGTATCCGTCCGACCGCAACCGCGTACATTTTGCCGAAATGCCGGAAGGGGAAGTACGGGATTATGCGGAAGTTCTGCGTGTGGCAGATGGCACAAACGTGCTTGGTACCTATGAACAGGATTATTACAAAGGAATGGCAGCAGTGACGGAGCGCACATGTCAAAACGGCAGTGCCATGTATATCGCGGCCCGGCTGGATGATGCTTCCATGCAGCACCTGTATGCGCGTACACTGAAAAAAGCGGGAGTTTCGATGTATAAACTTCCATATGGCGTGGAACGTCACACACGCGAAGCGGATGGTATGCGGTATGTATTTTATCTGAATGATACGACCGGACCGCAGATTGTTTCCGGAGTAGAGGGAATTGATCTTCTGACGGGAGAGGTGATCAAGGGAATTCTTACACTGGAACCGTATGGCGTGGCATGTGTAAAAGAATAAGTTCTATTCTGAAAGTTTTGTGCATATAGTTACGGAAAAGAAGTGTGGGAGCTTCTTATGGATAGAAATTGTGATGCATTTATCCGCTCCAACAATACCTACGATATCCTGATTGCCAGAGAGTCTTTGGAGATTTCTGACGACCGGGCAGAATGTATACAAAATATCGGTGAAAAATTTGTGGCAGAATATTTTGACCGGGACGAGGTGCCGCAGCTGAGCATTAGGACATACGGATATTCGATTATCCCAAAATGTTTCGGACTGCTGGATACGCTTGCACTGGAGACAACCGGTATCCTGCAGCTGCAGAATCAGCCAGCCCTGTCCCTTCGGGGACAGGGTATTTTTATTGGATTTGTTGATACGGGAATTTCCTATGAACTGCCCTGTTTCCGAAATGCCGATGGAAGTACAAGAATCCGCTCAATCTGGGATCAGAGTATTCCGGCGGGGGAGAAAAATACCCCTCAGGGATTTTTGTACGGAACGGAATATACACAAAAAGAGATCAATGAGGCACTGGAACAGGAACATCCGCGGGAACTGGTTCCAGTGACGGATGAAGATGGGCACGGAACCATGCTGGCAAGTATTGCCTGCGGAAGTGAAGATCTGCAGGCTGGTTTTACTGGGGCGGCTCCTTATGCGGAACTTCTGGTTGTAAAGTTAAAACCGGCAAAACCATATCTGAAAGACTTTTTTTATATTCCGCAGGAGATGCCTGCCTATCAGGAAAATGACGTTATGGCGGCAATTGAATATCTCGAAGAGACTGCCAGAAAACTGGGGCGGCCCCTTATTCTGTGCCTTGGTCTCGGGACAAACAACGGAAGCCATTCCGGTGGCAGCAATCTTTCGGAACTTCTTGATGATATTGCGGGCAGATGGCGCCGGTGTGCGGTTGTGGCAACCGGAAATGAGGCGAATGCCAGACATCATTTTTACGGGAAAAGTGATGGAAATTCGATGGTTGCGGTAGAGGTGAATGTGGAACAGCGGATGCGGGGATTTTATCTCGAGTTGTGGGCCAGTGCACCGGAATTGTTTGTGGTGGCGGTGCGTTCGCCGGGAGGCACTCTTATGCCGGCGCAGAATGTGCCCGGAAATTCGCATCAGGAACAGGAATTTATATTTGAAGGGACAAGAGTGGAAATTGATTATGCACAGGTGGGACGCACGCGGGGGGATCAGCTGGTGTTTATCCGGTTTGAAAACCCGGCGGCAGGGATCTGGACGCTGTATGTTAATCCGAGTACCACGATCACAGGACAATTTCATATCTGGCTGCCAATGAGTGGAATGTTAGAAAAAGACGTGGTGTTTTTGCGTCCGGATCCGGATGTGACACTTACCGTGCCGTCTTCGGCAAAAATTCCGATTGGGGTGGGTGGAATGGATCAAAAGAGTGGTATTTTATATCTGGATTCCGGGAGGGGGAATACCATTGCATCGGTTGTAAAACCGGATTTTGTGGCTCCGGCTGTGGGCGTGCAGGCGATAGGAAGGCTTGGAAATTATGTGACACTGACGGGAACGAGTGCAGCTTCTGCAATTGCGGCAGGAGCATGTGCACAGATCATGGAGTGGGGAAACAGCCGTGGGAGAAGACTGCTTTTAAATTCGGTGCAGATCGGAAATATTTTGATTCGCGGGTGCGAAAGGAACCCGGATGTATCCTATCCGAATACCGCCTGGGGCTATGGAAAAATGAATGTTTACGATGCACTGATGAAATTTTATGGGGTATAAAATTTATATACCAAACGTAAAAAGATATAAAAAATTTATGAAGTGCTTTTTTTTGAGAACCAAGTACGATATAATTAAGACTATACAGATTGGAGAGTGAAGTATGGAGAAAAAAGATTTATTAGCAAATTACGCAGCATCAAAACAGAATATGTGTATTACGAATGATACGATCTCGGACGGATTGTTTCAGGAGTATGGGGTAAACAGAGGACTTCGCGATGTCAACGGAAAGGGTGTATTGACAGGTCTGACCCGTATTTCAAAGATTGTGTCCTTCAAAGATGAAAATGGAAAACAGGTGCCATGTGACGGTGAGTTATGGTATCGCGGATATAATGTAAAAACACTGATCAAATCCATTGGACCGAACGAATTTGGCTTCGAGAAAGCAGCATATCTGTTGCTGTTTGGAGAACTTCCGGATCAGGCGCAGCTGGATGAATTCTGTGAGGTGCTCGGCAACAGCCGGACACTTCCGACCAATTTTACCAGAGACGTTATTATGAAGGCGCCTTCTAAGGATATCATGAATTCCATGACACGAAGTATTCTGACACTTGCGGCCTATGATCCGTATACGACAGATTCTTCCATTGAGAACAATATCCGTCAGTGTATGCAGTTGATTGCCAATTTCCCGATGATCGCGGTATATGGATATCACGCATATAATCATTATGAAAATGATTCGAGTATGTATATTCACCGACCGGACCCGAAGCTTTCCACGGCAGAGAATTTCCTTCGTATGCTGCGGCCGAATAAGCAGTATACACAGCTGGAGGCACAGGTGCTTGATGTGGCACTGATGCTTCATATGGAGCATGGCGGCGGTAATAACAGTACGTTTACCACCCGTGTGGTTACTTCTGCCGGTACGGATACATATTCTGCCATCGCTGCGGCAATGTCTTCCCTGAAAGGACCAAAGCATGGCGGAGCCAACATCAAAGTTATGCAGATGATGAATGATATCCGGGAAAATGTGCATGACTGGAGCGATCGTGACGAGGTGAAGTCCTATCTTGGAAAGATGCTGGATGGACAGGTCTTTGATAAGAAGGGACTGATCTATGGTATGGGACATGCAGTGTATTCCCTGTCTGATCCGAGAGAGCGTGTGTTCCGCAGCTATGTGGAGCATCTCGCGGAGGCAAAAGGACGCCAGAAAGACATGAACCTTTACAATATGATAGAAGAAGTGGCTCCGGAACTGATCGCAGAAAAGCGTCATATTTTCAAGGGTGTCAGTCCGAATGTGGATTTCTACAGTGGATTTGTATATGAAATGCTCGGCATTCCATCGGAATTATATACACCATTGTTTGCCATTGCAAGAATTGCAGGATGGAGTGCACACCGGCTGGAGGAGCTGGTGGGATGCAACAAAATTATTCGTCCGGCATATAAGAGTGTCATGGAAGAACTGGAATAAGATTATTACAGCGGACAGAATTGCATTTTATTTTGCTCTGTGCTAGTATGGAAACAGAAACTTTCATGTGTTATAACTATAACAGGGGAGAGGACTGATTATGAAAATAAAAGAAAAATATTATCGCTTTGCGGAAAAAGGGCAGCAGATACAGAGAGTAAACCGTTTTCTTGTAACAGAATATCTGATTTTTTATGCGTTTATTCTGTTTATGCTCTGGGCATCAAGAGCAAAAGGAGTACGTTCTTTGGGCTTTACGGCATTTGTCAGTGTGATTGCAGTAGTCTCCGGAGGTGCATTGCTCATCGGATGGAAGCGGCGTCCGGAATCGGAGCGGCTGAGATATCTGGCACTGATCGGGTTATATCTCGTATCATTTTTCATGACTTTTGCTTATACGGAGAGCTTTATCCGTTTTCTGGGACTGGCTCCTTTTATCGGCTGTATTTTGTTTTTTGATCCGAAATATTCCAGAATCGGCGGCATCGGTTATCTTGTATTGAATGCGCTGACTGTCTTTGGTCAGATCCGTCAGCAGCCGGAAGGCGTAGCCGGGACAACCAATCTTGTACTGGATCTGCTGGCACTGGGGGTACTGGTATTTGCTGTGATCTTTACAACAAATGTGGCACAGAAATTCAACCATGATACCCGGCACAGTGAACAGCAGGAGCAGCGGAAGCAGCAGGCAATTTTAGACGATGTGATCGGTGTGGCGGAAGAAGTGCGTAAGGGTACGGAATCCGTGATGAAGATTGTCAATGATCTGAATGGATCGACAGAGGTGGTCAATGGTGCGATGAAAGATATTTCTTCCAGCACGCAAAGCACGGCGGAAAATATCCAGACACAGACAACCATGACACAGGATATCCAGCATTCAATTGAGCAGACACTGGAAAGTTCCGAGAATATGGTAAAAGTGGCAAAGCAGTCCGGGGAACTGAATCAGGAGAGTATGGAGATCATGGAACATCTGAAGAAACAGTCCGCAGTAATCGCAGAGACAAACTCCGGAGTGGCAGATTCCATGAAAGCGTTACAGGAGCGTACCGAGGCAGTAAAGAGTATTGCAGATACCATCTTTTCCATTTCCAGTCAGACCAATCTGCTGGCGCTCAATGCTTCTATTGAGAGTGCCCGTGCAGGGGAAGCCGGAAAAGGGTTTGCTGTAGTGGCTGATGAAATCCGTCAGCTGGCAGAGAAAACCAGAAGTGAGACAGAAAGCATCGCACAGATTCTGGATGAATTGTTTAAAAATGCAGAGGATGCAGCAACGGCGGTGAGCCGTTCGATTGAGGCTACCAATGCGCAGGATTCCATGATTGCGAAAGCATCTGAGAGTTTTTCGGGAATGAATGAGAATGTCAATACACTGGTTCAGGAGATCGAAGGCATTGACGGCATGTTAAACCGTCTGTCGGATGCAAACAATCAGATTGTAGACAATATCAGTAATCTTTCTGCAACAACGGAAGAAGTGACGGCCTCTTCCGTACAGGTAGCGGATCTGTCAGTTGAGAATTTAAACAATGCCGAGCAGGCAAAACAGAAACTTGACAATGTGCTTGCGGTATCTCATGAACTGGATAAGTACATAAAGTAAACAGATGGAATGAGATAAAGGTGCCTCAGCAGGAGAAATTCTGCTGAGGATTTTTACTACTATAACTTAGAAGGAGATAAAAATTATGAATATAACAATGAAACAGGTCGAGGGCGGTGTATGTGCGGCTGCAGGATTTTCCGCAAACGGATTAAACTGTGGGTTAAATCCGGATCGGAACAAAAATGATCTGGCACTGATATGGTCAGAGAAAGAGTGTACGGCAGCGGCTGTCTATACAACGAATAAAGTAAAGGGTGCACCAATCCTTGTGACAAAGAAACATCTGGCAGCAACCGGAAATAAGGCGAGGGCTGTTATTGTCAACAGTAAGAATGCCAATACCTGTAATGCAGACGGAGAAGAAAAGGCACAGATGATGTGTGATCTGGCTGCAGCAGAGCTGGGAATAAAGGCAGACGAGGTGATCGTGGCATCAACCGGTGTCATTGGACAGAAGCTTCCGATTGAACCGATCCGTGATCATGTGCAGGAGCTGGCACGCGGACTTTCTCCACAGAATCATGGAAAAGCAGCAAATGCCATCATGACAACCGATACCTATGCCAAGGAGACCGCGGTTTCTTTTACGCTTGACGGGAAGACCTGTACGGTTGGCGGTATGGCAAAGGGAAGTGGCATGATCCATCCGAATATGGCTACCACGTTAAATTTTGTTACAACCGATGTTGCGATTTCCTCAGAAATGATCCAGAAAGCACTTTCTGAGATTGTAAAGGTGACGTACAATTGTCTGAGCATTGATGGAGATACTTCTACCAATGATATGGTCAGTATTCTGGCAAACGGCATGGCAGAAAATACGCCAGTCACAGCAGAGGGAGAGGATTATGATACGTTCCGTCAGGCGCTGTATCAGGTACTCATGACGCTGACCAAGATGCTTGCCAAGGACGGTGAGGGAGCATCGAAGATGCTGGAGTGTACCTGTAGCGGTGCGCCGGATCAGGATACCGCAATCATTATTGCAAAGAGTGTGATCCGTTCTCCACTGTTTAAGTGTGCAATGTTTGGGGAAGATGCCAACTGGGGACGTATTTTATGTGCAATCGGTTATGCGGATGCGGAGTTTGATATCAACAAAGTGGATGTGGATCTGGCATCGTCCAAGGGAACCATTGCCGTATGCAGAAATGCTGCCGGTGTAGATTTCTCTGAGGAGAAAGCAAAAGAAATCTTAGAGGAAGATGAAATTTATATTAATATTGATCTGCATCAGGGAGAGGCATCTGCCAAAGCCTGGGGATGTGATCTGACGTATGATTATGTAAAAATTAATGGAGATTATAGGAGCTAGATAGAACATGGAAAAGAAAATCGGTTTTATCGGCTGTGGAAATATGGGAACAGCCATGATACAGGGAATTTTGGAATCCGGAAAATGCCCTCCGCAGGAGATGATGATTTCCTGTCGTACGAAGAAAACGCTGGAAGAAAAGAAAGCACAGTTCGGAGTGCAGATCAGTACGGACAACCGGGATGTGGCAGCATTTGCAGACATTTTGTTTGTGGCAGTAAAGCCACAGTTTTATGCCGAAGTGTTAGAGGAAATCAAGGATCTTCTTACAGAAGAGCAGATTCTGGTATCCATCGCGCCGGGAAAGACACTGGTATGGTTTGATGAAGTGCTCGGACGAAATTTAAAAGTGATTCGTACGATGCCGAATACCCCATCTATGGTCAAAGAAGGCATGATGGGTATGTGTGCGGGAGCACGTGTGACGGATGCGGATATGGCTCTGGTGCGGGATCTCTGCAGTGGATTTTCACAGACGGAAGTCATCCCGGAGCATCTGATGGATGTGGTTACTGCCGTCAGCGGAAGCTCTCCGGCCTATGTATTTATGTTTATTGAAGCCATGGCAGATGCAGCAGTGGCTGGTGGAATGCCGAGACAGCAGGCGTACAAATTTGCAGCACAGGCGGTACTTGGAAGTGCAAAGATGGTTCTTGAGACGGGAAAACATCCGGGAGAACTTAAGGATATGGTATGCTCTCCGGCAGGAACCACCATTCAGGCAGTGCGTGTGCTGGAGGAAAAAGGCATGCGCAGCAGCGTGATCGAGGCAATGATGAAGTGCCTGGATATCTCCCGCAATATGTAAAACCGTTTACTTGCTTTTTCTGTTGAAAATGTGTAGAATAGAACCATCAACAGATTTAGGAGAGAAGGAAATATGAGTCAGGCAAAGGTAGATAAATATAAGAAAGAAAAAGCCAATCGTAAAAAAGAGATGGCAAAGCAGAAAACGGAAAAAATCATTGGTATCATCTGTGGATGTGCAATTTTAGTTGCCATCGTTGGATGGGCCGGTTATACCGGATACAGTTATTATGAGGATAATAAGCCGGCACAGACGTATTATACCGATACTTCTGCATTGTCCAGCTACGTGAGTGGATTAAACACAGAGGCACAATAAGATCTGCTTATCAGATATTTGCATGTGGGGCATCACCGATCGGGTGATGCCTTTTCCAATGCCTCGGATACTGCACCGATGAGCAGACGACAGGTATACTGGTTGTTTTTGGAATATGTAAGATCCGTAAGGGACTGGCTGGAAATAATCTGTTTTGCCAGTTCATCGAGCGTAGGACGGACCAATGGGTACATGGTTTCTACAGTTTCATCCAGATGAACCATGGTGATTTCGTTGATATGGTCTTCGTCTACAGATACCTGTACATCGAACGGATTTCCATCAATCATGACAGAAGAGGTATAGACACCCGGAACGTACATGGTTTCTACCGCTTCGTTGTCTGCGGACTGTTTGTGGGAACTGCCAAGCAGGATTCCAAGGAAGATCACAAGCAGGATACCAAGTCCTGTGACAATACCTGCAAACACAAGTTTTTTCATATGAAGAACGACAATTCTGGTTTTTGCACTCATTTGTTACCTCCATTTCCAGCTTTGGTATATTCTATGCAGGGAATACACATTCATGCGTTTAATTTTAAACTTCCCATTGGTATAAATTTTTCAAAATGTATAAAAAATTCAAAAAGTGGTTGACAGAAGAGCATGTATCTGTTATTATCTTATCTGTGCTCACGAGAGAGCTTACATATGCGATAGTGGCGTAGTTGGTAACGCGCGACCTTGCCAAGGTCGAGACCGCGGGTTCGAGCCCCGTCTATCGCTCTCAAAAGTAAATATTTGCATATGCGATAGTGGCGTAGTTGGTAACGCGCGACCTTGCCAAGGTCGAGACCGCGGGTTCGAGCCCCGTCTATCGCTCTTGAAAAAGCAGCTGGAAACATAGAGGATATGGGTTCGGCTGTTTTTCTTTTATCATTCCGCAGGTTTTGTCTATTGTAAAAAGGACGCGTTTTATTTATAATAAAGGCAGGGGTAAAAGAGGGGCAAAAACAAATGAAAACGAAGTTTGGGAGGTGCATCAGATGAAGAGTGCAAGATCGTTTAAAGAGTTCGAAGCACTGAATGGAATCAGCATGGAGGAGGTACTGACAGTGTTTGAGGCAGTGTCAGAAGCATTTCCGATGATTGTGGCAGCAAATCTTACAAAAAATACATATACCATGATCAAGGACGACGGATTTCTGGCAAATGACATGCCGAGCAGTGGAAAATACGATGATCTGATTGATGTCGGGTTGGAAAACATACACCCGAATTACCAGCGTGCGTTTCTGGACAATTTCTCCAGGGAACGTCTGTTACAGATGCTGGGGCAGGGACGGAAAGAAGTCTGCGTCAAGCTGTATCAGAAGGGACGGGGAGATTACTATCAGTGGGTATCCACACATGTGATCCGTGTGAAAGACAAAGATGGAGATGTGTGTCACATCTGCATTAATAAAGTTCTGGACGAATGCAGCAGTTGTGGAGAACAGCAGAGAGTCTGCCGTGCTCCGTACTGAATTTATTCCTTGTCGTTCTCGGAGCCGCTGCCTGTTTTATTGCGGGAGCGGTAAAAGAGAAATCCGCAGATGGACAGGGCAATCATGACAGCAAACATCAGAATGACAAATGTGTAATCCGCTTTGTTTAATGCGTTGCCGCTTAAGACGGAAAGAAAGATTGCCGGCATACGGCCAACTGCACAGATAATGATCCAGTGGGAGAGCTTTATATCGGTCAGTCCGACGAGATAAGATAACAGGTCTTTGGGAGTTCCGGGTATGAGGAAGAGCAGAAAAATGATGCTCTCCGAACGCCTGGAACTTTTTAATATTTTTACAGATTCTATTTTTTCACGGCTTACAAACAATTCCACAAACTTCATGCCGAAACGGCGCACAAACAGAAAGATGATGACGCTTGCAGTTGTCATGGCAAAATCACAGATCAGTGTACCACGGATTACTCCGAAAGCGTATCCGGCACCAATTTCAAAAGGACCACCGGGAATTACCGCAAGGAGTACCTGCAGGATGTTCATTCCAATAAAACCAAGGACTCCCCATATTCCTTTGTCATTGACCCAGACACGGAATTGTTTGGGATCCGATACAAAATGAACCAGGGGACGCCCGATAAAATATCCGATCAGGATTACAAAAACAATGGTAATGATAGCCAGTATCCGTTTGATTTGTTTTGTCTTTTTCTCGTTGTGATTATCCAAGTCGAATACCTCCTATTTTAAGTTCGTTCTAACCGTAACTATAGGCTTTTGGTGAAAACTTGTCAATTCTTATCGGGAAATCATTTGCTTTTACCGGTAAAATTCTTATAATAGAAAAATGGAGGGAAAATTATGTTATTTTATCTTGCTCCGATGGAGGGAATTACGGGATATATTGTGCGCAATGCTTATGCACATTATTTTCCATATATAGATAAATATTTTACACCGTTTATCCCGGCAGCAAAAAAAATGAGCAAAAAAATAAAGCGGGATCTGGCAGCGGAAAATAATGGACAGATCCGGCTGGTGCCGCAGCTGATCGGAAACCGTGCCGATGAATTTCTGATGATGATTCGGCAGCTGGAAGATCTGGGATTTACCAGTGTCAATCTTAATTTTGGCTGTCCGTCCGGAACCGTTGTCTCGAAAAGAAAAGGAGCCGGATTTCTGGAAGAGCCGGAAGAACTGGAAATGTTGCTGGAAGAAGTGCTGGAGAACAGTCCGCTTGCGGTATCGGTAAAGACCAGAGTCGGAATCAAAGACCCGGATGAGTGGGAAGCTCTCTGCGGTGTCTATGCAAAGTTTCCGCTGGAAGAACTGATTATTCATCCGCGCCTGCAGAAAGATTATTACAGCGGAACACCGCGGATGGAAACATTTGCCCGTGCTCTGGAGCAGATCCATGTGCCGCTCTGTTACAATGGAGATATATGCAGTGTGGAAGATTATAAGAAAGTGACAGCTGCTTTCCCAGCTATTGATCGCATCATGATCGGCAGGGGATTACTGGAAAATCCCGGACTGGTTGGAGAAATCAAAGGAAATCCACCGGCAGATAAAGCCAGGCTGCGGGCGTTCCATGATGAAATTTTAGAGGGATGTCTGGATACTTTCCGTGCGGAAAAAGATGTCGTTTTTCATTTGAAAGAAATCTGGTTTTATCTGACAAAGGCATTTCCGGACAGAGAGAAATATTTAAAGCTGATCCGGAAATGCCAGTCTCTGCCGGAGTATAAACTGATAGTACAGCAGATTTTCTCATAGACATTTTGATAGAATAAGGTATAATGAAAAGTAAAAGTCCAGGACAAGAGATAGGGGATTAACAATGAGTTTAGCAGATAAAATATTTGTAACTATGTGTCAGGATATTCTGGAGAACGGGACAAGTACCGAGGGCGAAAAGGTACGGCCGCACTGGGAGGATGGTACAAGTGCCTATACGATTAAGAAATTCGGTGTGGTGAACCGTTATGATCTGTCGAAAGAGTTTCCGGCAATCACACTGCGCAAGACGGCAATCAAGACCTGTACGGAAGAAATGCTGTGGATCTGGCAGCGGAAATCCAACAATATCCATGATTTAAACAGTACCGTCTGGGATGAATGGGCAGATGAAAACGGTTCCATCGGAAAAGCGTACGGCTATCAGCTGGCACAGAAACATCAGTATCGTGAGGGAATGATGGATCAGGTGGACCGGGTGATTTATGATCTGAAAAATAATCCGTTCAGCCGCCGGATTCTGACCAATATTTATGTACATCAGGATCTGCATGAGATGAATCTGTATCCGTGTGCATACAGCATGACCTTTAATGTGACGCAGCATCCGGGCGATGACAAACTGACTTTAAATGCAATTTTGAATCAGCGTTCGCAGGATGTGCTTACTGCAAATAACTGGAATGTATGCCAGTATGCGGTGCTGATGCATATGCTGGCACAGGTGTGTGACATGAAAGTGGGAGAACTGGTACATGTCATTGCGGACGCACATATTTATGACCGGCATGTGGAACTGGTAAAAGAGCTGATTACGCGTAAGCAGCATCCGGCACCAAAATTCTGGCTGAATCCGGAGATTAAAGATTTTTATCAGTTTACACCGGATGATATCAAAGTGACCGATTATGTGACCGGTCCGCAGATCAAAAACATTCCGGTGGCAATATAGCAGTCAGGAGGGAGAAAATCATGAATATCATTGCAGCAGTAGATAAAAATTGGGCAATTGGGAAAAATAATGAGCTTCTGGTACGGATTCCGATGGATCAGAAATTTTTCCGGGAGACAACAACCGGGAAAGTTGTCGTGATGGGACGAAAGACGCTGGAGAGTTTTCCAAATGGTCTTCCGCTGAAAAACCGCACCAATATTGTGTTGACACATAATCCGGCGTATCAGGTTAAAGATGCGATTGTCGTGCATTCCATGGAAGAGCTGCACAGGGAACTGGAAAAGTATGATACCAATGACGTCTATGTGATTGGCGGACAGAAAATATATGAGCAGCTTTTGGATGAGTGTGATGTCGCACATATTACAAAAATCGACTATGCATATGACGCGGATGCGTATTTCCCGAATCTGGATGAAAAACCGGAGTGGAAAATTACAGCAGACAGTGAAGAACAGACATATTTTGATCTGGAATTTTATTTCTATAAATATGAAAGAGTGCAGAAGTAATGAGTGATTTTATCTTTAGCGTCAATGTCACATTTCCTATTTTTCTGGTGATGGTTATAGGCTGGGTACTGCATCAGATCGGTATGCTCGATGAGCATTTTGTCACCGTGGCAAACCGTTTCAATTTTAAGGTGACACTGCCGTTTATGCTGTTTCGGGATATTGCTTCCGTAGAAATATCAAAAGTATTTGATCTGAAATTTGTATTGTACTGTGCAATTGTCAGCAGTATCTGTTTCTGGGGCATCTGGGGGATCAGTAAATTTGCGGTCAAAGATGACAGTATCCGTGGTGCGTTTGTACAGTCTTCGTTCCGAAGCAGTGCAGCCGTTATGGGAATGGCATTTATCAACAATATTTACGGATCTTCTGCCATGGGTCCGCTGATGATCGTGGGAGCGGTTCCGCTGTACAATGTGTATTCCGTTATTGTACTGACATTTGAGGCGCAGGACGAGCAAGGAAAACGGGATAAGGGAAAAATTAAGCAGGCATTGGTCAATATCGTGAAAAATCCGATTATTGATTCGATTTTTCTGGGACTTATCGTTTCCCTTCTGGGGATTCATTTTCCGACCATTGTCAATAAGACGATTAACTCTGTCGCACAGCTTGCAACACCGCTGGCACTGATTGTGATCGGTGCGGGATTTGAGGGGCGCAAAGCTATCGCAAAGATCAAACCGACGTGCTGGGCAGCTGCCATCAAACTGGTAATCCAGCCACTGATCTTTTTACCGGTAGCAGCTTATATGGGATTTTCCGGGGAAAAGATTATTGCAATTTTAATTATGCTGGCATCCCCGACAACGCCAAGCTGTTACATCATGGCAAAGAGTATGAAAAATGATGGGGTTCTGACGGCGAGTGTTATTGTTGCAACGACGTTGTTTGCGGCATTTACGCTGACGTTCTGGATCTTTTTACTTCGCACATTTGGACTGATATAGGAGGATATCATTTTTATGGATATTACAGGAAGAAAATTATTCGTAAAGGCTCTGGAGGAAGAAGGGGTAGACACCATCTTTGGGTATCCAGGCGGAACCGTTACGGATTTATTTGATGAATTATATAAGACCGACAGTATCAACCTGATCCTGCCGCGGCATGAGCAGGGACTGATTCATGAGGCGGAAGGATATGCCAAGTCTACCGGACGGGTGGGCGTATGTCTGGTAACGAGCGGACCGGGAGCAACCAATATCATTACCGGACTGGCAGATGCCCATTATGACAGCATTCCGCTGGTTTGTTTTACCGGACAGGTGCCACTTGGACTGATCGGGAACGATGCATTTCAGGAAGTGGACATTGTTGGTATGACGAGAAGCATTACCAAGTATGGTGTGACGGTGCGAAGACGGGAAGACCTCGGAAAGATTATTAAGATGGCATTTTATATCGCCCAGACCGGGAAACCGGGACCGGTACTGATTGATATTCCAAAGGATATCCAGACGGCATCCGGATCGGCAGAGTACCCTTCCCATGTGGATATCCGTGGATATAAGCCGATTCACGGGGTACATATCGGACAGCTGAAGAAAGCTTATAAAATGCTTAAGTCTGCGAAGAAACCTCTGATTCTTGCCGGCGGAGGTGTCAACATCAGCCATGCGGGAGAGAAGCTGAAGAAATTTATGGAAAAAGAAAATGTTCCGGTTGTCACAACAATCATGGGCAAAGGCGCAGTGCCGACCACACATCCGCTGTATATCGGCAATTGCGGAATGCATGGAAAGTACGCAGCCAATATGGCAGTTATGGAATGTGATCTGCTCTTTTCCATCGGTACCCGTTTCAATGACCGGATTACCGGAGATTTAAATGAATTTGCACCGCATGCACAGATTGTTCATATTGATGTGGATACTGCTTCCATCTCGCGTAATGTGGTTGTGGATGTGCCGGTGGTTGCAGATGCAGGTGTGGCACTTGAAAAGCTGTTAGAGTGGGCAGAGAAAAAGGATACGGCAAAGTGGCAGGAACAGATTCACAGGTGGGAGAAAGAGAATCCGCTTGCCATGCGCAGGGATCGTGGGATCAGTCCACAGATGATCATGGAGCACATTAATGCACAGTTTCCACACAGTATTTATGTGACGGATGTCGGGCAGCATCAGATGTGGGCAACCCAGTATCTGGAACTGGACGAACAGAGTCAGCTCATCACATCCGGCGGACTGGGAACGATGGGATTCGGATTTCCGGCCGCAATTGGAGCAAAAATTGCAAATCCAAAGAAACCGGTCGTGTGTATCACGGGAGATGGCGGATTTCAGATGAATATTCAGGAAATGGCAACGGCGGTAACACAGGGTACCGGAATTACGATCTGTCTGCTGAACAATAATTATCTTGGTATGGTCCGCCAGATGCAGGAACTGTTTTATGGAAAGCGTTACAGTGCGACCTGTCTGCGCCGGCGCCCATCCTGTCCGGGTGGATGCAAGGGACCAAATGACCAGTGTCCGGAATATGTTCCGGATTTCGTGAAACTGGCAGAAAGCTATGGAGCATACGGAATCCGTGTAGAGAAGGAAGAAGACATTGATGCAGCGTTTGCGGAGGCAAAGAAGCATACGGATGCACCGACGATCATTGAATTTATGATTGCCACCGATGAACTGGTACTTCCGATGGTAAAGAGCGGAAATCCGATGAGTGAAATGATTTTAAAATAGGAGGAAAGCAATGTCTGAAATGAAAAAGCGCTGGATTGCATTGTATGTAGAAAATGATGTAGGTGTACTTGCGAAGGTTTCCGGACTGTTTTCCGGAAAATCCTACAATTTACAGTCACTGACGGTTGGTACGACGGAAGATGAGACGGTTTCCCGTATGACGATCAGTGTGGAGAGTGATGATATCACGTTTGAGCAGATCAAAAAGCAGTTAAATCGTATGGTTGAGGTAATCAAGGTGATCGACCTGACAAATGTTCCGCTTCGGTTAAAAGAGCTGATGTTTGTCAAGATTATGGAACTGAATGAGACACAGATGACGGAAGTGTTTCAGATTGCACAGGCCATGCGTGTGGATGTGGTGGATATCGGAATTGGCAGTGTTATGCTTGAGTGCAGAAGAACAGAGCAGAAACATGACGATCTGATTGCCATCTTAAAGAAAAAGTTTAAGCATATTTCCGTTGTGCGCGGAGGTTCGGTTGCTATCGAATCAATCAGCACAGAGTGCAGATAAAAATGCTGCCCGTGGTGGTCTTTGGCCACTGCGGACAGCGTTTTTAAATGATAGGACCGATAAGATTAACGGGCAGTTACTTCGACAATCTCTCCGACATACATCATATGCATATCGTGATCGCTGTACCATTTATCCATCAGTGTGGAATCGGTAAAACTGTCTTCGCTGACCGGTACGGCAGCCATCTTTTTGCATAAAAATACCAGATTGGCTTCATCCGGATAAGGAATGTCATGCCGGAATGCCTTTGTCAGTCCGGCAGCGGCGAATTTGTCTTCTTCTCCGCGGCCACTGTGACTGCCGCAGTAATTTAACGCATCGCGGTAGTCTTCATTCAGGAAAGACAAAGAGAACAGATCTCCGTTGTCTAAAAATTCTTTGGTATAGCGGGAATCACGGATAAAAATAAATACAACGTTTTTTCCCCAGAGGACGCCTACACCTCCCCAGCTGACGGTCATAGTGTTGCATCTGGTTTTGTCTCCGGCGGAAACTAAAGCCCATTCTTTTCCTATTTTGGTAAATGGATTGAATTCCATCTTATCGATTGGATATGGTTGAAATGTGTGCATAACAAACCTCCTTTTTATTGTTTTGTATTTAGGCGATTGCGAAACGCTCTTCTGCGCCTGATTTATTTTATGTATCAACAGTATAACAGTGTAACCTTTTTTTTACAAGATGCATACTATGAATCAAATGCAGCTGTCTGGAACTGTTTGATGCCACTGCAAAGAAACGTGGCAGGTTTTCTGGCAGGAAGAGAGGGAGATCATGTATGGATCAGAATAGAGTGGAAAATCAGGTGGATGAGGGAACGCTTCAGATTCACCTGACAAATGCTTCAACAGGAATTCCGGTGAAAGGGGCAAAGATCAGTATATCTTATACGGGAGGTCCGCAGCAGGTGCTAGAGGAGGTGGATACCGACGATTCTGGAAACACTGAGAAGATTACGCTTGATGCTCCTCCACTGGAGTACTCCATGGAGCCGGGGGAAAACCAGCCGTATGCGGAATATACGATTAAGGTGCATGCCACAGGCTATCGGGACATTACGGTTTCGGCGATCAATATCCTGTCCGGGGAAGATGCAACGCAGGAAGTGGTGATGGAGGCGCAGGATGCACCGGGCAATCCGATTGATACGATCGTGATTGATGCACATACCCTGTATGGAGAATATCCACCGAAAATTCCGGAGAGTGAGATTAAGACGGTGGAAGAAACCGGAGAAATTGTCTTAAGCCGTGTAGTAATTCCGGAATATGTTGTGGTACATGACGGAGCACCGGGAGATTCCACAGCTGCGAATTATTATGTGCGCTATCGGGATTATATTAAAAATGTAGCTTCCAGTGAAATCTATGCGACCTGGCCGGATGCTGCGATCCGCGCCAATGTGCTGGCTATTATGTCATTTACTTTAAACCGGGTTTATACGGAATGGTACCGGGGCAAAGGGTATGTGTTTACCATCACATCTTCCACGGCATACGATCACAAATTTATTTATGGAAGGAATTTCTTCCAGAGTATTTCACGGGTGGTGGATGAAATGTTTGAAAATTATCTGTCCCGTCCAAATGTCCGTCAGCCAATTCTGACACAGTACTGTGACGGACAGAGAGTGACCTGTCCGGATTGGATGTCGCAGTGGGGAAGCAAATATCTGGGTGATCAGGGATATTCTGCCATTGATATTCTGCGCAGTTATTACGGAAATGATATGTATATTAATTCCGCGGACGGAATTTCCGGAATTCCGGCATCCTGGCCGGGATATGATCTGGGCGTGGGAGCAAGCGGACCAAAGGTACGTCAGCTGCAGGAACAGCTGGCAAGAATTTCGCGTGCTTATCCGGCGATACCGACGATTACGGCGGACGGAGTTTACGGATCAAGGACGAGGGAAGCGGTGGAAAAGTTTCAGTCGGTTTTCGGACTTCCGGTAACCGGTATAGTGGACTATCCGACCTGGTATAAAATTTCAGATATTTATGTTGCGGTTTCCCGTATCGCAGAACTTGTATAAAAGAGAGGAAAAATACGGATGAAAAATTATAAAATTACCGTGTCATATGATGGCACAAGATATAAAGGATGGCAGGTATTAAAAAGCACCGATGCAACCATACAGGGAAAGCTGCAGATGGTGCTTTCGGCGCTTGCCGGGCATCCGGTGGAAGTGATCGGTTCCGGAAGAACCGATGCCGGAGTTCATGCAATCGGGCAGGTGGCTAATTTCCATCTGGACGAACATTTTTCGGCAGAGGAAATTTTTGAAGATCTGAACCGGCACCTTCCGGAAGATATCGCAGTGACAAAAATAAAGGAGGTCGATGACCGGTTTCACAGCAGATATCAGGCTGTGGAAAAGACCTACCGTTACCGGATACGGACAAGTCCGGTGCCGAATGTATTTGAACGAAAATTTTTGTATCAGTATGGACAAACGCTTGATGTGGATAAAATGAAAAAAGCGGCACAGGCACTTGTGGGAACGCATGATTTTGCTTCTTTTTGCGGAAACCGTCATATGAAAAAATCAACGGTCCGTACCATTTTTTCCATTGATCTGGTGGAAAGAGACGGTGAGATTGAGATCCTGTATTGTGGCAATGGATTTTTACAGAACATGGTAAGGATTCTCACGGGAACATTGATTGAAGTGGGAAGAGGCGAACGGGCTCCGGAAAGTATGCCGGCACTTCTTAAGGCAAAGGAACGGAAGCAGGCGGGCTATACGGCACCGCCGCAGGGATTACGATTGGAGAAAGTGACATATGAGACAATGGATGGTCGCTGCTAAAAAAGCGGATTTTTATGCGATTGCAGAGAAATTTCATGTGGATCCGGTTGTGGCAAGGATTATCAGAAACCGCGAGGTAATCGGAGAAAAAAATATCCGGATTTATCTGGGTGGGAACCTTTCGGACCTGTCAGATCCTCATCAGATGAAAGATATGGACCGGCTGGTGGAGATTCTTGCACAAAAGATCCGGAAACAGGTGCATATCCGGATTATCGGCGATTATGATGTGGATGGTGTGACTTCCTCCCATCTGTTTCTGACGGCTTTGCGGCGTGTGGGAGCAAAAGTGGACGTGGTTATTCCACACCGGATACAGGACGGATATGGGCTAAGCCTGCATTTATTACAACAGGCGAAAGAAGATGGTGTGGATACAATTCTGACCTGTGATAACGGTATTGCCGCTATCGATGAGATTGCGTGGGCAAAAGCGCAGAAAATGACAGTACTTGTGACCGACCACCATGCAGTCCCGTTTGAAGAACATGAGGGAAGAAGAACAGAGAAAAAGAGTCTGGCAGATGCCGTGGTAAATCCGCATCAGCAGGACTGCGGGTATCCGTATAAAGAGCTGTGCGGCGCCGGTGTGGCATGGAATGTCATCCGTGTATTGTATGAAAATTATGATATGGACAAAAGAGAAGCGGAAGATCTGCTGGATTTTGTTGCTATGGCAACTGTCTGTGATGTCATGTCGCTCACCGGGGAAAACCGTATTCTGGTAAAAGAGGGATTAAAGAGAATCCGTCATACGAAAAACATCGGATTGCAGGCACTTATGCAGGCATGCAATGTACAGCCGGAGAATATCAGTGCATACCATTTTGGTTATGTCTTAGGACCATGTGTCAATGCAACCGGCAGACTTGACACGGCAAGGCATGCCCTTCGGCTGTTTGAGACCGGGCAGGAAACGGAGGCAGAAGAGATTGCCCGGGATCTGGTTGATCTGAATCAGGAACGCAAGGAGTTGACACTGCAGGGCGTGGAAATGGCAAAGAAACTCTGTGAGGAAGGTGGATATGAGAATGATCCGGTACTTGTTCTGTTTCTGCCGGATGTCCACGAAAGCATTGCAGGACTGATTGCCGGAAGAATCCGGGAAATGTATAACCGGCCGGTATTTGTGCTGACGCGGGGAGAAGAGGGAGTCAAAGGCAGCGGAAGATCGACTGAAAATTATTCCATGTATGAAAATATGTGTGGATGTGCGGAACTGTTTACAAAATTTGGCGGACATCCGATGGCGGCAGGGTTATCCCTTCCAGAAGAAAATGTGGAAAAATTCCGTAGAAAAATCAATGAAAACTGTCCGCTTACGGTGGAGGAAGTCTGCCCGGATATTCACATTGACATGGCCATGCCGGTGGGATATGCGAGTACGGAACTGGTCCATCAGTTTGCACTTTTGGAGCCGTTTGGAAAAGACAATCCATCTCCACTGTTTGCAGACCGGAATCTGTCCATCAGCCGCATGTGGTTGATAGGAAAGAACCGGAATGTTCTTCGGATGAGTGTTCTTTCGGAATACGGACAGCCGGTTCCGGTTATTTTCTTTGGGGATGTGGAGACGTTGTTTGCATATTTTACCGAAAAGTTTGGTCAGGAAGAGGTGGAGAATGCGCTGCATGGAAGAAAAAACCGGATTTTATTTTCTATGGTGTATACAGCAAAGATTGATTTTTATCAGGGAAATGAAAATCTGCAGCTGGAGATGAAATATTATCGCTGATTCCATTGAAAAAACGGGAAAGAAATTGTAAAATAAATGCAATGGAGGGCAAGTAATGTTCGGAAAAAAGAAACAAAAACAGGAAACACTGGTACGGATGAGAAACCTGGCACAGCTGGATGAAGGCTTTTTTGCCCATATGAAGGACGGAAAAGATATGTTTGATGCAACCGCAAGGGAAATCAGAAATACATATCAGCAGCTGGGAGCCGGAATCACCCAGATACAGGGAAATATAAAAGAAGCATCACAAATGGCAGCAGACAACGGAGAAAAGGAGCAGGAGCTGACCGGACAGCTGGCGTCATATCAGGAGCAGGAAGTACAGTCATCGGAAAAAAGAGAGCAGATGCTGCAGAATTTTGCACAGATCGAACAGGAGATGGCACAGCTGGTGGAGGAAAACAAACATTTCACCACGCCATCCAAATTCCTGAACGAATTTCCGGTTGCACTCAAGGCGGAAAATGAAAAGACCCGAGAGGAACTGGAAAAGATGCAGGATTGCGGAAAGCAGATGGGAGTGCTTGCCCTCAATGCGGCGATTGAAGCCGGGCGTATGGGAGAGGGAGGAAAACAGTTTGTTACGGCTGCAGAAACGATCCGTGTATCTGCGGGAACGTATGATGAGCTGATTGATCAGGCACATAAGAGGCTGGCAGATTCGGATGAGAGAATTGCAGAGCTGGAAGAGCAGGTACACCGGATGGTTACATTGCTGAAAGAAAACAATGTGGCAATGACCAAACTGATGAAATCCTGTCAGGAAGCTTCGCGTCAGGCACAGGAATGGAATCGTTTAAAACCATGTCCAAATTTCAAAGAGATGGAAAACCAGATTGTTGTGCTTCGCAATGCAGATGAGGAAATTGCCAAATCCGAGGAACGCAACCGGATGCAGATGGAGGATTTTACAGAAGAAATGGAGAGTCAGAAGAAAAATTTTGATGAACTTCTTCAATCCATGGAAACCGTGTACCGGCATGCGGCAGAACGCAAAAAATAAAAGGAAAAAGAAAAGGAGCTGACCAGAGAGGCCAGCTCTTTTATTATTCCACAGAAAAATTGTTATCGGTTTTGGATGAGGTGGTGGCAGCTTTAGCACGCGCCCAGTTGTGGCGGTAAACCACATGGTACATGACTGCGGCAAGAACAAATGCACAACATACATCAAAGAAAGAATGCTGTTTGATAAACATCGTTGCCAGAATGATGCTGACCGTCAGAATCAGTGTCAGGAGACAGACCAGCTTGTTTTTGCGCAGCTTTTTATTGTGTGTCACCGCAAGATAAATGCCGAGCGAATTATATACATGGATACTCGGAAACAGATTCGTCGGAGTATCACCGGCATATAGGCGTTCACAGAGCATGGTGCACAGATTGTGGTGTGTGAAATAGGTCGGACGCAGATACTGCCCGTTCGGGTATACCGTGGAGATGATTAAAAAGATTGTCATTCCGGTAAACAAAAACGCACACAATTTATAGTAATCTGTTTTATTATGTAATGCCATATAGGCGATGCCCCATCCGACAAAAGGAAACCAGAGCAGATAAGGGATGACAAAGTATTCACAAAACGGAATATAATCATCAATCGGTACATGGATGACATGAAAATGTGTCGTGACGGTTTTTTCTACATAGTTAAACCATGCCATGTACACGAAAAAATATAACAAAATCCATAAATGTTTATATTTTTCATAATATTTTCGGAACACAAACGTCCGCTTACTTTGGGTTTCCGGCAACATAAATACTCCTTTTATATTTGTGTGCAGATCTTTTTTCTTTTGTTCTGAAACTGATTATAGCACGGGGAAAAAAGCACGACAATATAAAACCCGCAATGTTCATAAAACTTTAAAAATTTGGCACATTGACAACCTCTTGTGCTTTTGTATAATACAATAGTGACGGAGGATAAGAATTTTGAAAAAAGCACGAATGAAAAGAAAACAGAGAAGAAAACTGATATGGATGGTGGCAGGACTGGCCGTTCTTTTGTATCTGGGACTGGCCGTTTATTTCCACAATCACTTTTTCCCGAAAACGACATTAAATGGAAGAAAAGCGGGAGGGTATACCGCGCAGAAAGTGATGGATGAGATTACGGAAGAAATCCATTCCTACCAGTTAAAGATAGCAACAAGAGACAAGCATACAGAAAAAATTCCCGGACAGGATATTTCGCTGGAACCACAGTGGGGAGACGAAATAACAGAGCTGGTACACGCACAGAATATGTTTGCATGGCCGGTAAAAATTTTCCAGAAACAGACATTGAAAAATACAACACTTGTCGACTATGACAAAGATAAGCTGCAGACACAGATCGATGCATTGGACTGTATGGATGCAGACAATCAGACGGCACCGGAGAATGCTTCGGTTTCTTCTTATGATAAGACGGAAGGATTTACCGTGGTTGGGTGCGTCATGGGAACGACCATTGATGCAGAGAAAATGTATCAGGCAGTGCAGGAGGCGGTGGAAGGATTAAAAGAGAACCTCTCTCTGGAAAAAGCCGGCGTTTATGAAGATCCGACGGTTTTAGATGATGATGAGAATCTGGTAAAAGCCGTAAAGAAAATGAACGGGTATGCAAAGACAAAGATTACATTTACCGTGGGAGATTCCAAAGAGGTACTCGATGCTTCCGTATTTGGTGACTGGTTCCGGTTAAATAAAAAGTTAAAACCGGTACTGGACCAGGAGTGTGTAAAAGCATACGTCAGTGATCTTGCAAAAAAATATAATACCTGTTACAGTGCCAAAACGTTAAAGACTTCTTACGGAAAGACGGTTACGATTCCGGAGAGCCATTATGGATGGAAGATTGATACGGAAAAGGAAATCGCCCAGATTACGAGTGAGATCAAAGCCGGGAAAGCAGTGGAAAGAGAACTGAATTATTCCATGACAGCCAATTCCCATGGAAAAAATGATTATGGCGATTCTTACGTTGAGATCAATCTGACGGCACAGCATATGTTCTTATATAAAGATGGAAAACTGGTGATTGATTCGGATTTTGTATCAGGAAATGTATCGAAAAATAATGCGACACCGACCGGTGCATATGGCGTGACATATACCGAGAAAAATGCAACTTTGCGCGGAGAAAACTATGAGACGCCGGTTACATACTGGATGCCTTTTGCGGGAAATGTCGGTATGCATGATGCCTATTGGCGCAGCAAGTTCGGAGGAAGTATTTATAAATATGCAGGATCACATGGCTGCATCAATCTTCCGCCGGAAGTCGCAAAGGTAGTATTTGAAAATGTTAAGAAGAATTATCCGGTGCTGGTGTATGAACTTCCTGGAACGGAAAGTACCGATGCAACAGATAAGGGAGAAGCAAAAAAGGTCGTAAAACTGATTGACGCACTCGGAACCATTACAAAGGATTCCAAAGAAGCGGTGCAAAAGGCAAGAAATGCGTATGATAAACTGACTGCCAATGATAAGGTGTATGTCACAAATTATGATAAATTAAAGAAAGCAGAAGAAAAATTACAAAAATTGCAGAAAAATTCAAAGGAATAGGGGATACTTGACAAAATTGATAAAAAACTGCAAAATGTAACTGCGCAACCGTTTAACATGCAATGGATGCATAGGTGTGCAGTTAGGAGAAGAATATGAAAAAGGGAAATGTAATCACCATTTCGGATGTTGCGGAAGCACTTGGCGTTTCCAAAACGACAGTCAGCCGGGCAATATCCGGAAAGGGAAGAATCGGTGAGGCAACAAGGCAAAAAGTCTTGGCTTATATAGAGGAGCATGATTATAAACCGAATGTAATTGCAAGAGGACTTGCACAGTCAAAAACATTCAATCTCTGCGTGGTTATGCCGGAGGATTATGCACTGGTAGATCTTCCGTTTTTTCAGGAAGTCATTACAGGAATTCAGGAAATTGCAGGAATGAATGAGTACGACATTCTGTTGTGTATCTGTCAGGAAAATGATATTACAGGTCTTGAACGCGTCGTGAGAAACCGCAAGGTGGACGGGATTGTGCTGCTGCGGACCTTTTTAAAAGACCCGCAGATTGAACTGCTTTTAGAAAAAAAGATTCCGTTTGTTACAACCGGTAGTACTACCTACCGCAAAGTCAAACAGGTGGACAATGACCAGCAGAGCGCCTGCCGCGAACTGACATCTATTTTACTGATGCGCCAGATGAAGCATATCGCTCTGCTCGGAGGAAGTGAATCTTTCGTAGTCAACCAGAACCGGTATAAAGGATACCAGCAGGCATATCAGGAAGCGGGAAGAGAAGTGGAAGAAACGCTTGTTTACCGGAATTTGGAGAGCTGTGCCTTTATGGATCGTGCAGTGGAAGAAGTGCTGGAAAAAGGGGCGGATTGTATTGTCTGCATGGATGATGCCATCTGCATACAGGTACTTCGCAAGCTGCGGCAGGAACACATAAAAGTGCCGCAGGATATCCGTGTGGCATCGTTTTACAACAGTTCCGTGCTCGAGAACAATATACCATCGATCACTTCGTTGTCTTTCAATGCGAGAGAACTCGGAATGGAAGCCTGTAAGAATCTGCTGGCGCAGATTGAAGGGGAGACGGTACCGGATCGGACACTGTTGTCGTATGAAGTAGTACTTAAAGAATCCACAAAATAAAAATTCAAAGATTGGATGGCACAAGTGCCAGAACGGTGTATGCAAATGTTAAAGCAGATCATAACGGAAATTGAAAACAGACAGAATATAACCCGTGATCAGCTGGCTCTGCTGCTGGAGACAACGGATACCGGGGACATTGCATTTCTTCACGAGCGGGCACGTAAGACAGCAGATGCCATTTACGGAAAGCAGGTGTTTATCCGTGGATTGATTGAATTCACCAATTACTGTAAGAATGACTGTATTTACTGTGGCATTCGAAAGAGTAATCGCAAGGCAGAACGCTATCGCCTGACGGAGGAAGAAATTCTTTCCTGTTGTGCAAATGGGTATGAACTGGGATTTCGGACCTTTGTGCTGCAGGGAGGGGAAGATCCGTATTTTACAGACGATAAAATCTGTGCCCTGATACGGCAGATCAAGGCACAGTATCCCGATTGTGCGGTGACGCTTTCCATCGGGGAGAAAGAGCACGACAGCTATCAGGCATTTTTTGATGCCGGTGCGGACCGGTATCTGCTGCGTCATGAGACCGCGGACGAGGCGCATTATGGAAAACTGCATCCGGCAGAAATGTTCTGGAAACATCGCATGGACTGTCTGTGGGATTTAAAAGAAATCGGTTATCAGGTGGGATGTGGATTTATGGTTGGTTCGCCGGAGCAGACGGTGGATACGCTGTATGAAGATCTGCAGTTTATCCGGAAATTGCAGCCGCATATGGTAGGCATCGGTCCGTTTATTCCCCAGAAGGATACCCCGTTTGGCGAAAAAAAGGCAGGAACAATGGAAGATACGCTTCGGCTTTTATCCATTATCCGGCTGTTGCAGCCGCATGTGCTGCTGCCATCAACAACTGCACTGGGAACCATTCATCCGCTGGGCAGGGAAAAAGGAATTCAGGCAGGGGCAAATGTTGTGATGCCGAATCTTTCCCCGGTAGCAGTGCGGGAAAAATATAAATTATATGATAATAAAATCTGTACGGGAGATGAGGCGGCAGAGTGCCGGCACTGTATGGCGCGCCGCATGGAAAGTGTCGGATACAAAGTGGTCGTAAACCGTGGAGATTATCACTGATTCAGCAAAACGCACAAGAAGGAGAACGCATATGGGTGCAACATGGAATGAAACACCGTCTGCAAATCGTCTGCATATCGGTGTATTTGGAAAAACAAACAGCGGAAAATCTTCATTTATCAATGCTTTTACCGGGCAGGAGGTTTCCATCGTCGCAGATGTGGCGGGAACGACAACCGATCCGGTATACAAGGCAATGGAAATTTATCCGATGGGACCGTGCACGATTATGGACACGGCGGGATTCGATGATGAAAGTACGCTGGGAGAACAGCGCGTGGAACGGACGCGGCTTGCAGCCCAAAAAGCTGATCTGGCAATTATTGTTTTTTCTGCATGTCCGGTTTGCGGCGAATCCTATGAGGAAGAACTGAAATGGTACACCTGGTTTAAGGCGCGTAAAATTCCGGTTCTTCTGATCATTAACAAGGCGGACGTGGCGGATGCAGCACCTCTGAAAAACTATCTGAAAGAAAAAACAAAGGAAGATGCACTGGTAGTCAGTGCATTGACCGGAGCCGGTATGGAAAATGTCCGGGAGGCAATGAGCCGCAGAGTGCCGGAGAATTTTGGAAACTATATGATTACGGGAGATCTGGTCACGGAGGAAGATCTTGTGCTTCTTGTTATGCCACAGGATATTCAGGCACCGAAAGGACGTCTGATTCTGCCGCAGGTGCAGACGCTGCGGGAATTACTGGATAAAAAGTGTATGGTTATGAGTGTGACCACGGACAAACTGCTTCCGGCACTCAACATGCTGCAACAGGCACCAAAGCTGATTATTACCGATTCCCAGGTGTTTGATTATGTATACCAGAATAAACCGGCGGAAAGTATGCTGACATCTTTTTCTGTGCTGTTTGCTGCATACAAAGGGGATCTGCCGTACTATATGGAAGGTGCCAGACAGATCGATGCAATGAACGAAAACTCTCATGTGCTGATAGCGGAATGCTGTACGCATGCCCCTTTGAGCGAGGATATTGGCAGGGTAAAAATTCCGCGTATGCTGCGGAAACGATTTGGAGAACGGCTAAGGATTGATCATGTGAGCGGCACGGATTTTCCACAGGATCTGGAAGGGTATGACCTGATCATTCAGTGTGGCGCGTGTATGTTTAACCGCAGATATGTAGTATCAAGAATCGACCGCGCAAAGGCACAGAACATTCCGATGACAAATTATGGGATTACGATTGCACATTTGACTGGAATTCTGGATAAAATTGTGTTAACATTGTGGTAGCAGGAAAGAAGGGGATTACGGCATGAAGATTACAATTGCAAGAGAGTGCGGCTGTTATGGAGATGAAGTCGGACAGGTTCTGGCAGACAGACTGAATGTTCCGCTTTACAATAAAAAGACATTGACAGAACTCGCAAAGAAAAAGGGAATTCTGGAGCATTATCCGGATTATTTCGGTGAGAATCCGGCGGGAACGCTTCTGGCAGTCATTGCGGAAGACGATGGGGAAGACAGTGTTGTGCACAGGACACCGAGGAAAGTTCTGGATGAGCTGATTGGGGAGACATCGTGTATTCTGATTGGCAGAGCTGGAAATTATGCGTACCGGAAGGAAAACGATGTGGTACGTGTGTTTTTAAGTGGTGACAGGGAATCCCGGATTCATCATCTGATGGAGAAGCATAAGGTGAAAAGGCATGAGGCGGAGGCCATCATTGAGAAGACGGAAGGCCGGCGTAAGCAGTATCATATGTATTATACAGGGGAGGACTGGGGGTACGCTGCAAATTATGATCTTTGCATTAATGATACGCGTTTTGGAATTGAAGGTACGGCAGATATCATTATGCAGTATGTAAAAGATTGCACCGCACAGGAAAAATAGGAAGAAGGATTTAAGAATGGGGATTGTATTTTATTAATACAATCCTTATTTTTGCCCCAAAAATCCTGAAAGGTGCTAAAATGGGAAAAGTGAAAGAAGGAGTTAAAAAATGAAGTATTTAAGACAACTATTGATGATTCTTATTTTCTCGTTTATCGGGGAAGTCCTGCACGCGGTGATTCCGATTCAGATGCCGGCAAGCATTTATGGTCTGGTGCTTTTATTTATTGCACTGATGACGGGACTGGTCAAATTGCCGCAGGTGCATGAAGCCGCGCGGTTTCTGATAGAGATTATGCCGCTGATGTTTATTCCGGCGGGTGTCGGGCTGATTGACAGCTGGGGAGAACTGCGGCCGATTCTGCTTCCGGTCATTGTTCTGCTGCTCGTTTCTACTGTACTGGTTATGGGCGTGTCAGGACAGGTTACACAGCAGATGATGCATCATGGAAAGAAAGAGGACAAGAATGAATAACTTTTTACAGAACTCTGTATTTTTCGGAGTATTTATCAGTATTATTACCTATGAGATCGGGGTATTGATCAAGAAAAAATTAAAGATCGCTATTTTTAATCCACTGTTGATTTCCATGGCACTGATCATTATTTTTCTGCTGATTTTTCATGTGGATTATGACACATACGAAAGTGGGGCGAAATACCTTTCGTATTTCCTGACACCGGCGACGGTTGCGCTGGCGGTGCCTTTGTACGAGCAGATTGAGCCTCTTAAGAAAAACTGGAAGGCGATTCTTGCAGGAATTTTTGCAGGTGCCATGACCTCTGCGCTGTGTGTGCTGGTATTGTCACTGATTTTTAAATTATCACACAAACAGTATGTCACACTGCTTCCAAAGTCCATCACAACGGCAATCGGTATGGGATTGTCCGAAGAACTGGGTGGAATTGTAACCATTACGGTTGCAGTTATCATTGTCACAGGGGTGATTGGAAATATGTTTGCCGAGAATATCTGTAAACTGTTTCACATTAGCGATCCGGTGGCAAAAGGCGTTGGAATCGGATCTGCTTCGCATGCCATGGGAACATCAAAGGCAATGGAGATGGGAGAGATTGAAGGAGCAATGAGCAGTCTGTCAATTGCAGTCTCAGGTCTGATGACGGTTGTGGTATCGCTGATCTTTTCACATATTTATTAAGGGAGAAAAAGAGGGGGTTATGGCTTTACAATTTGTACTGGGAAGTTCGGGGAGCGGGAAAACAGAATACATCTATGAGCGTCTGGTGCGGCAGGCAGGGGAACATCCGAAGAAAAATTATCTGGTGATTGTACCGGAGCAGTTTACGATGCAGACCCAGCAGAAACTGGTGGAACTTGCACCAAATCATGCAATTATGAACATTGATGTGTTAAGTTTTAAGCGTCTGGCATACCGTGTGTTTGATGATCTGGGGATGCAGGACATACAGGTTCTGGAAGAAACCGGAAAAAACCTGGTGCTGCGCAGGCTTGCACAGGAACAGGAGGAGACGCTTACCGTTCTTCGGGCAAATATGAACCGGATGGGATATATCGGGGAAGTAAAATCAATGATCTCAGAGCTGGTGCAGTACCGGATTTCACCGGAACAGCTGGTGGATCTGACGGAGGACAAAACAATCTCACCGGTACTTTCTGCAAAACTGCGCGACGTGGCAACCATGTATCGCGCTTTTTGTGATTTTATGAAAGATAGTTTTGTGACGGCGGAAGAGATATTAAATGTTCTGAAAAATCTTGTGCCGCAGTCGGAAACTTTGCGGGATGCGGTGCTGGTATTTGATGAGTTTACCGGTTTTACACCGATACAGAATGATCTCATGCGGGAATTGCTGCAGGTGACAGAGCATATTTACATTACGCTTACAATCGATGCTGCAGAAGATTTTTATCATTGCAGTGGAAATGAAGAATTATTTGCACTGTCCAAAAAAACGATTCTGTCTTTGATGAAGATGGCAGAAGAACTTCATGTGCAGGTGATGGAACCGGTGGTAATGACAGACAGTGCACACAAGCGCTTTAAGCTGGCTCCGGCACTGGCATTTATGGAACAGAATCTGTTTCGTCCCCGTCCGGCAAAATATACCAAGCCGGTAGAAGAAATCCATCTTGCCGCAGTAAAAAATCCACAGGAAGAACTGATTCTTGTGGCCAGGCAGATCAATGCGCTGATCAGACAGGGATACCGCTATCGGGAAATTGCTGTGGTGACGGGCGCAGTGGAAGCTTATCAGAGTTATATGGATCCGGTTTTTACGAAATATGAGATTCCATATTTTATGGATACGACCAAAGAAGTGTTATTTCATCCGTTCATTGAATGTATTCGTGCCGCGCTTGAAATTGTGGATACGAATTTTAGTTATGAGGCAGTCATGCGCTTTTTGCGGTGTGGATTCTGTGATATTGCGGAGGACGATCTGGACCGGCTGGACAGTTATCTGGTTGCAACCGGTATCCGCGGCAAAGCGGCGTGGAGCAGACGATGGGGGCATATGCCACGGCAGAAAACGCTTTACGATCTGGAACAGCTCGAAAAACTCCGGGAAAAAATATATGGGTATCTTGAGCCGTTTGCAGCAGTATTTGCCCGAAAAGATGCCCGTGTTTCGGATGGCATCCGGGCATTGTATGAGCTGCTGACACAGCTGGACACCCAGCATCAGTTATGGAACAGGGAACAGCAGCTTCTGGCGCAGGGAGAGGAAACCAGATCCCGGGAATATGCACAGATTTATACAATCGTGATGCAACTTCTGGAAAAATATAATCTATTACTGGGGGAGGAGCCATTGCAGATCCGGGATTTTACCGAAGTGCTGGAGGCAGGACTTTCCGCTGCAGACGTGGCTGTGATTCCGCCGGGCTATGACAGTGTTACGATAGGAGATATCGAACGTACACGATTAAATCATATCAGGATTTTATTTTTTATCGGTGTGAACGACGGTATTATTCCGAAAGCGGCAAATGCCGGAGGAATTATTTCCGAATACGAAAGAGAACTTCTGGCAGAAAAAGTGGAGTTAGCACCGGGGGCAAGGGAGCAGGCATTTATTCAGCGCTTTTATTTGTACCGCAATCTTACCAAACCTTCAGAAAAATTATATGTCAGTTATGCAAAGGTTGACAGTGAGGGAAAAGCCATCCGTCCTTCTTATCTGACCGGAGTTTTGAGGAAACTGTTTCCGACACTGAAATTGCAGGAACCGGAGCATATGGAGGCGCATACAGATTTTTATACCAAAGAGGCTGCCGAAGATTATCTCGTCTTCGGACCGCACGAAGAAGCCTGGTATGCGCTTGCCCGTTGGTTCCTGCAGGAGAATGATATGCAAAAGCAGGAGAAGATCCGTAAACTTCTGCATGCGCCGTATACACGGTATGAGGGAGAGCCAATCAGCCGGGCGGTTGCACTTGCACTGTACGGAAGACATCCGTACGGAAGTATTACGCGGCTGGAACGGTTTGCCGCCTGTGCATATGCACATTTTCTGCAATACGGGTTAAAACTTACGGAGCGTGAGACCAGTGCATTTGAGAGTGTGGATATGGGAAATATCTATCATACGGCCTTAGAACGCTACAGCCGGAAGCTGGAACAATCGGAATATGACTGGTTTGTGGTGCCGGATGCCGTGCGCCGGCAGATGGCAGAGAATGCCATGCAGGAGGCAATTGCCGGGTATCCGGGTATGGCGGTCTGCGATACGGCAGAAAATGCCTATCAGAGAAAACGGATGCTTGCTATTTTTGACCAGACGGTCTGGGCATTGACCAGACAGGTGCGTGCGGGGCAGTTTGTACCGGAAAAATTTGAGGTGACATTTGACGAACTGGAGGGAAAGGAAAGTCTCGAGTACCGGTTATCGCATGATGTGACCATGCGGTTGGAAGGAAGGATTGACCGTCTGGATACCTTTGAAGATGAAAATAAAATTTCGATTAAAGTAATAGACTATAAATCCGGAAATACAAAGTTCGATCTGATCCGTGTGTACCGTGGACTGCAGCTGCAGCTGGTGGTTTATATGGATGCGGCGATGGAAATGCTGCGGGGACAGCATCCGAAAAAAGAAATCCTTCCCGGGGGAATTCTCTATTATCACATTGATGATCCGGTACTCGAATCGGATACTCCATTGTCAGACGAAGAGGCCGAGCAGGCGCTGCTTTTCGCACTGCGTCCGGATGGACTGGTGAATTCCGGAGAGGAAATCTATCGTGCCATGGATCAGAATTTTGAGGGAAAATCGCAGATGATCCCCGTGGAAATCAAGAAAAACGGTGAAATTTCCACAGCGCGTTCAAAAGTGGCATCGACGGAAGAGTTTGCGGTGATTACCCGCTATGTAGAACACGAGATCCGGCAGTGTGGGGAAGCCATCTATGCGGGAAATATTGCGGTGAATCCTTACCGGAGTGATATAGAAACCAGCTGTACCTATTGTCCATATACATCGGTGTGCGGGATGGATGCAAAAATTCCGGGATATGAATACCGGCAGTTTGCATCCATGAAAAAAGAAGAAGTGCTTGACCAGATGCAGACAGAGCTTGCCAGAAACAGGGGAAAGGAGGAGCGATCAGATGAAATGGACGAAGGAACAGCAGAACGTCATTGATTTCAGAAACCGGGATATTCTCGTCTCGGCGGCAGCGGGATCGGGAAAAACAGCGGTGC
The DNA here is from genome assembly GCF_003462365.1 of Roseburia sp. TF10-5. Taxonomy (NCBI): domain Bacteria; kingdom Bacillati; phylum Bacillota; class Clostridia; order Lachnospirales; family Lachnospiraceae; genus Roseburia; species Roseburia sp. TF10-5. The sequence continues at coordinate 66,453 of NZ_QTYW01000006.1, forward strand.
TTGTGGCACGTATTATCCAAAGGATTCTCGACCCGCAGAATCCGGTTGATATCGACCGGCTTTTGGTTGTGACATTTACGAAGGCAGCGGCGGCGGAGATGCGGGAGCGTATCGGGGCTGCCATTGAGGCAGAATGTGAAAAAGATCCCCAAAACACGCATTTGCGCAGACAGTCGGCACTGATTCACAATGCCATGATCACAACGATTGACAGTTTCTGCCTTTTTGTGGTACGGAATCATTTTGAAGAGATCAGTCTGGACCCGAATTTCAGGATTGCAGATGAAGGAGAGATCCGGCTGCTGGAGCAGGACGTGCTGGAGCAGGTGTTTGAAGATAACTATGCGCGGCAGGAAAAGACGTTTCTTTCACTGATCGATGCCTATGCCGGAAAAAGAAACGACCACGGGGTGCGGGAGATGGTGGCAAAGATTTACCGGATGTCTTTGAGCAGTCCGTGGCCGCAGGCGTGGATGAAAAAACTCACCGAACCGTATCAGGTGGAACATGCACAGGAACTGGTGCAGACAGAGATGCTTGAGGACATTGCGGAACATTCCAGGCTTTTGTTGTGTGACATGTGCACACAGATGACACAGGCACTGCAGTTGTGTAATGAGCCGGATGGACCGCAGGCATATGCAAAGACACTGGAATCGGATCTGACGCAGCTGCAGCAGGCAGAAAATCTGCAGGGATATCTGCAGGTACAGACATTTTTAAATGGTCTGGTCTTTGGAAAATTGTCACCGATCCGCAAATTCTCCGGGGATGTCCAAAAAAAGGAAACGGTCATGGAGATCCGGTCGGATGTGAAAAAAGAAGTGGAAACGCTGCAGAAAAAATATTTTGCGATGGATCTGGAGACACTGCTTTTGCAGCAGAAACGCTTGTGTCCGTTTCTCGAAGAGCTGGTAAGGCTGGCACTTGAATATACACAGGCAATGGAAACGGCAAAACGAAAGAAGAGAATTGTTGACTTTGCCGATATTGAGCATTTTGCTCTGCGGATTCTCGTGGACGAAAAAACAAAGCAGCCACGGCATACCGCAGAAGAATTCCGCAGACATTTTGCAGAAATCATGATTGATGAGTATCAGGACAGCAACCAGGTACAGGAAGAGATCATGCGTGCGATTTCCATGGAGCCGGAAGGCGGGCATAATCTGTTTATGGTGGGAGATGTCAAGCAGAGCATCTATCGGTTCCGGCTTGCACGCCCCGAACTTTTTATGGATAAATATGCATCTTTTTCGACGGAAGAGAGTCTGCAGCAGAGAATTGATCTGCATATGAATTTTCGAAGCCGTGCACAGGTGCTTGATTTCTGTAATGATATCTTCTACAAAATTATGAGTCCGGATCTGGGACGGGTTGCGTATGACCGGGATGCGGCATTGTATTACGGGGCAAAAAATTATGATGAGAATGCTAAAGGATTTAAACCGGAGCTTTTGCTTTTGGATGAAAAAGACGAATTGCTTTCAGAGACAAAGAATCTGACAAAAGGACAGATGGAAGCGCATATGATTGCCACGCGTATTGCGGATATGAAGCAGCACATGCAGGTGACGGATAAGGAGAGTGGACAACTTCGGCCGCTGCGTTATTCCGATATTGTCATTCTGCTTCGAAGTTTAAAAGACTACGGAACAGATTTTGTGCAGGTTCTGCAGGGAGCGGGGATACCGGCATATGTGGAATCTTCGACCGGATATTTTTCGGCATTGGAAGTACAGACGGTGCTGGCAATGCTGCGGATTCTGGATAATCCCTATCAGGATATTCCGATGGCGGCGGTTCTTCGGTCTCCCCTGGTGGGACTGGATGAGGAAGAGATGGCACAGATTCGTGTGGAAAATCCGGAGTGTTCGTTTGCGGAAGCTGCAATGCATGCCATGCAGGATGCCACGGAGGGCGCACTTTATGACTTTTACCGGATGTATCGTAAGCTGCGGGAAAAACAGGATCTGCCGATCCATGAACTGATTCAGAAGATTCTGCAACTTAGCGGATATGGAAATTATGCGGCGGCACTGCCAGCAGGGGAGCGCCGTGCGGCAAATCTTGCAATGCTGGTGGAAAAAGCGGTTGATTACGAGAAAACAAGCTACCGGGGATTGTTTCATTTTCTGCGTTATATCGATAAGCTTCAGAAATATGAAGTGGATTTCGGGGAGGCAGATACCACAGGAGAAAATGCCAATGTTGTCCGCGTGATGACCATTCATAAGAGTAAGGGACTGGAGTTTCCGGTCGTTTTTGTGTCCGGTCTGGGAAGAAAAATGAATCAGATGGATGCCAGCGACCGGCTGGTGGTACATCCGGATTTAGGCCTTGGAATCTGTGAGATTTCCGGTCAGCCAAGAGTGAAAAAAAACAGTGTGTTCAGGTCAGAGATTGCGGACCGGATCCGCAGGGAAAATCTTGGAGAGGAACTGCGCGTATTGTATGTGGCACTGACGAGAGCCAAAGAAAAACTGGTTTTGACCGGAATGATCAAAGATGCCCAAAAAACGTTTTCCGGATATACCGGAAATGTACTTTGGGGGAAGCCGGTCAGTTACCGGCAGAGGGTCCGGGCAGGCAGTTATCTGGACTGGATTCTTCCGGCCATGCTTTCTTATCCGCAGAAATATACGCTCGATGTGGTTCCACCGGAGAAAATTGTATGGGAAGAGGTGGAACAGGCGGCAGACAGCAGGGAAAATTATGAGGAACTTCTGCAGCATATCGATCATGCGAAACCCGAACTGCTTCAGCAGTATGACCAGTGGTTTTCCTACCGTTACCCATATCAGAGTGAGGCCGGCAAAAAAAGTAAATATTCGGTTTCGGAACTGAAGCATGCATCGCTTGTCTTACAGTATGACAGGTCCGAGGGAGAAGCCGAGAAGCCTGATTTTCTTCAGGAAGACCGAAATGTGTATGTTCCGGACTTTGCAAGAGAAGAGGACAGAGAGTATCCGGCAGCTGAAAACGTAAATCAGGGTGCTATGCGGGGAACCGCGGTGCACCGGGTGATGGAATGTCTGGATTTTGCTGCGATTGCAGATATAGATACCTCTGATGCGGGAGCAGTTTGTGCATTTGTGAAACAGGAACTGGACCGGATGCTTGCAAACGGACAACTGCCGGGGGAATGGTATGCACTTGTTATTCCGGAAATGATCGAAGCGTTTGTGGAAAGTCCGATTGCTCCCCGGATGGCAGCAGCAGCTGTGCGTGGGGATCTGTACCGGGAGCGACCGTTTGTGATGCAGCATCAGATGGAGGCATCCGGCGGGACGGTGCTGGTACAGGGAATCATAGATGTTTTCTGGATGGAAAATGATAAAATTATTTTGCTGGATTACAAGACGGACCGGGTAAAACAGGCGCAGGAACTTTTGATGCGCTATCAGACACAGCTTCAGCTGTATGCAGATGCATTAAGCCGTGTATTTTCTACGGATACAAAAAAAATGGTGGCGGAAGAAAAACTCATCTATTCGTTTCACCTGAAGGAGGTTGTCACATTATGAGTCGAATTGTACTTGCCTCTGCGTCACCGCGGAGAAAAGAGCTGCTCGAACAGGTCGGACTGGAATTTGAAATCTGTCCGGCGAAGGGAGAAGAAGTCATTACTGCTGGTTCTGTGGATGGGGCAGTGTTAGAACTTTCCCGTCAGAAAGCGGAAGAAGTGGCCGCAGGAATTCTTTCCTACAATGAAATCCATCCGGAGCTGGTTACGCCGCAGGACATTCTGGTGATCGGGGCCGATACGGTGGTTGCCTGTGATGGAAATATTCTCGGGAAACCGCGGGATGAAGCGGATGCAGCCCATATGCTTTCGATGCTGTCCGGACATACCCACAGCGTATACACGGGAGTAACGCTTGTTTTTATTGATAAAAACGGCAGAACCGGGGAAACTTCATTTTATGAGAAAACAGATGTCTGCATGTATCCTTTGGATGACGCGGAAATCCGGCGCTATATTGCCGGCGGAGAGCCGATGGATAAGGCGGGAAGCTATGGAATTCAGGGACAGGCAGCTGCTTTTGTGAAGGAAATCCATGGTGATTATAACAATGTGGTGGGACTTCCGGTGGGGCGGTTATATCAGGAACTGAAAAAACTGGGAGTCATGGAGTGGAATTAAGGGATTGTCACAGAGAAATTCCTTCGTTATAATAATAGAAAGTGATTCACAGGGAGGAAAAAGGTATGAACGAATACGATGAGGAGATTTTACATTATTTTCTGGAACACCAGACACAACTTTTCCCGGAGGCGGTGGCGGAAAGTCCGGAGGAAGCAGAAGAGTTTCTGGAGGACTGCATGGCGGTTGTCTGTAAAAATATAAAAGAAGTGCGGGATTATTTTGATGACGCGGGGATGGATGTCGCCGGAATGAGTGAGGAAGAACTGTTAGAGGCAAGTGAGGTTTTTGCTATTCCTGATGGTCGTTTTCTTGTCGTAGAAGGATAAAACGGTATGAAAAAAAAGAGATGGAAACTGGCGGGGATTTTTCTTATGGCAGCGCTTACGGTACCGTCACTCGGAGGCTGTAAGGTTGGAAATACACAGATTCGCCTGTCGTCAGGGCAGCTGAGAAACCATAATGCCATTGTGCGGATCAATGATCATAAATATGATATTAGATATGCAAAACTGTATTTGTGCAATTACCGCAACCTGTATGGCAAAGCGTACGGAACGGATCTGTGGGAATCCTATGATGCGGATTTAGAACAGTATGTCAAGGATGTGACGATTCAGGAACTGACACATATTGCATGTATGGATATTCTGGCAGAAAATCAGGACATGCATCTGAGTGAGCAGGAAAAGAAACAGGCAGCACGTGCGGCAAAAGAATATTACCAGTCACTTACGGAGGAAGAAAAAACGTTCATCGGTCTGTATGAGAGAGAGATCCGTACAGCATATGAAGAGTATGCACTGGCAGAAAAGCTGTATCATGCGCTGACACAGGGAACCGATGAGGAGGTCAGTGATGATGAAGCGAGAGTGGTCCGGGTACAACAGATCTATGTAAAAGAAAAAGAAGCACTGCGTGCGGTGCAGGAAAATCTTGCAGCGGGAGATGATTTTGCTTCGGTTGCAAGTGCATACAATCAGTCGAGAGAGTTTGAGCGCACCATTGCACGTGGAACTTATCCGGATGCGATGGAGGAGATCGTGTTTAATCTCGATGACGGAGCGTGTTCCGATGTGATTGCGGCAGATGACGGGTATTATATCATCCGCTGTCTGAACAAATTCGAAAAAGATCTGACGGAGGAAAACAAGGAAAAAATCCGTGTAAAGAAAAAAAAAGAACGATTTGAAAACGAGTACCAGACGTTTGTGAAGAATTCCACGTTTTGTTTAAATGATAATCTGTGGGACGATGTGACGTTAAAAGATGTGTCCGGCATCGGGACGGATTCTTTTTTCAGCACATATGAGAAATATTTTACAACAGGAGAAAATACAGAGACAACATGAAATGGGAATTTGATATTTTATATGCACTGCAGAAGATTCATCAGCCGGTTCTTGACCATATCATGACAGGACTCTCCACGATAGGAAATGCCGGTATTTTCTGGATTGTACTTGGCCTTGCGCTTTGTATTCCGAAGAAATACCGCAAAATTGGAATCCAGATGGTGATATCCATGGCAATTACGTTTATCATTGGAAATCTGATCCTGAAAAATCTGATCGCAAGAGAAAGACCCTGCTGGCTGGATACACAGATTGCCCTGCTCATAAAAAGCCCAAAGGATTATTCCTTTCCGTCCGGGCATTCCATGAACGGATTTGCTGCATCCATCGCACTTTTATGTAATGATAAAAAGCTTGGAATTCCGGCAGTGATTTTAGCATCTCTGATTGCGTTTTCCAGACTGTATCACTTTGTTCATTTTCCGACCGATGTAATGGTGGGAATTTTAATCGGTACGACCGTGGCAATTCTGGTGCATGCGGGTTATCTGAGAGGGAGCCGCAGACATTTTTCGTAATTTTTAATATCATAGAAGCAAAAAACTCCGAAGCATACAGCTTCGGAGTTTTTCGTACCATTTTTTATTTGGTTAACAGTAACATGATATCGTTGCTTCGCTTTACGAACTTTGTCATAGCCTCTGCGGACAATGGCTGGTTGGAAAGCATGGCCAGATCATAGAGCTGTTCTGCAAACATGCCGGAATGTTCGGAATCTTTGTGTTCGAACAGATATTTTACCAGAGCGTTGTTTGCATTTAAAGTCAGAGTCTGGTCTGCTGCAAACATATTCGGGTCCATACCGCCCATACCGCCGGCTGCGTACATCTTCATCATATCCTGCATACGTCTGCCCTGTTCGGAGAGTGTGAGGATAGAGGCAACATCCGCATCCTTTAAGCTTTCTACTTTTACCGTAAGCTTATCGTTGTTCAGTGTCTTTTTGAACAGATCGGAAAGGGTATTGGTTTCCTCGGTCAGATCTGCTGCATCATCGGATTTTAAGGCATCTGTGACATCTGCATCAATACGCTTGAACTGATAGTGCTCGTTGCGCTGCTCTAACTGTGTGATGAAGGAAGTATCGATGTTGTGATCGAGGATTACGGCATTCATGCCCTGTTCCTTGAACATCTTGATGTATTGTCCCTGCTGAGCCTTGTCTGTTACATAGTAGATCGTGCTGCGTTCCGGCTCTTTTTCTTCCTCTTTTGCATCGTCTGACTTGGATTCTTCCGTCTTTGCATCTTCGGTCGTCTTTTCGTCGTCTTTCTTTTCGTCCTCAACAGGAACGAGAAGTTCCGGAAGTGTCTGATACTTGTCATTGATATCCTTAAAGAGGATATAATCATTCATCTTGTCACAGAACTTGGTATCTTTTAAGCAGCCGTATTTGATAAACGGGCTGATATCATCCCAGTATTTTTCGTAGTTTTCTTTCTCTGTCTTGCACATGCCGATGAGCTTGTCAGCCACTTTCTTGGTAATGTACTCGGAAATTTTCTTGACAAAACCGTCATTCTGCAGCGCAGAACGTGATACGTTCAGAGGCAGATCCGGACAGTCGATAACGCCTTTTAAGAGCATTAAGAATTCCGGAATGACTTCTTTGATATTATCTGCGATAAATACCTGATTGTTGTAAAGTTTGATGGTTCCTTCAATGGAATCATACTCGGTATTGATCTTCGGAAAATAGAGGATACCTTTTAAATTGAACGGATAATCCATATTCAGATGGATCCAGAACAGAGGCTCTTTGTAATCCATAAATACCTTGCGGTAAAATTCCTTGTAATCCTCATCGGTACATTCACTTGGATTTTTGGCCCAGAGAGGATTGGTATCGTTGAGTGGTACCGGACGTTTTACAATCTTTACCTTGTCCTTGGCCGGAGAAACTTCTACGATTTCTTTTTCGCCCTTGTCGTTTTCTTTTTCCTCAGTCTTGGCCTCTTCGTGGATTTCTTCAATTACTTTATCGGTATCTTTTACATCTTCCTTGTCGATGGTTTCATATTCTTCCGGGGCATTGGCCTTGGAAAGATAGATCTCGGTTGGCATGAAAGAACAGTATTTTTCAATGACTTCTCTTGCACGGTATTCGTTGGCAAATTCCAGACAATCCTCATTTAAGAAAAGTGTGATTTCTGTACCAACGGTTGTTTTGTCGCCGTCTTTCATATCAAATTCGGTACCGCCATCGCAGGACCAGTGAACAGCGGTTGCACCTTCTTTATAAGAAAGGGTATCAATCGTTACTTCATCTGCAACCATAAATGCGGAGTAAAAACCAAGTCCGAAATGACCGATAATCTGATCGTCATTGGATTTATCTTTGTATTTCTCGATGAAATCCGTTGCACCGGAAAATGCAATCTGGTTGATATATTCTTCTACTTCATCGGCAGTCATTCCAAGACCGTTATCGATAAATGTTAAGGTTTTTTCTTCCGGGTTTACGATGACCTGAATCTTTGCTTTATAATCAGCAGGAAGGGAATATTCTCCCATCATGTCCAGTTTCTTTAATTTGGTAATCGCATCGCAACCGTTGGAAATCAGCTCACGATAGAAGATATCATGATCTGAATATAACCATTTCTTGATAATCGGAAACAGGTTGTCGCTGTCGATGGATAATGATCCGTGTTTATTTGCCATATGTTATACATCTCCTTTGTTTTCATTCACAAATGTTCGCTAATGAAAATGATAAAACCAGTTTTGTAAAAAGTCAATAGAAAATCAGCACTCTTTTTGAATGAGTGCTAACAATGAACGCGAAAATGCCGGAAAATAGCGTGTTGGTGCATTTCTAAAAACTTTCTAAACTGTAGACACTTCTTTTAAATCATGTTACTATTTATGCAGAACAGGTGATCGCGAAACTTTTTCCCGATCGCTTATTTAATGCAAAATAAGAAAAGGAGTATTACATATGTTAAAAGAAGGCGTAAAAGGAACACAGGAAATTATGGTAACAGAGGAAAACACCGCAAAAGTTATGGGAAGCGGTGCCCTGGATGTATTTGCAACCCCTGCAATGATCGCATTGATGGAAAAGACTGCATGGGAGAGTGTACAGCCGTATTTAGAGGAGGGAAGCGGAACGGTAGGAACGTTAATGAATGTAAAACATGTGGCAGCTTCCCCGGTGGGCATGAAAATTACCTGTGAAACCGAACTGACGAAAGTAGATGGCAGAGCACTGACGTTTTCTGTAAAAGCTTTTGATGAGGCAGGACTGATCGGAGAGGGCGAGCATGAGCGTTTTATTGTATATAATGAAAAATTCCAGGCAAAAGCCGATGCAAAGCTGGAAAAATAATGTTATACGATAAAGATATCCGTGAACCTCTGGCATTTTATCTGGAAGAAATTTACGGGAAAAACAGAATCCTTGAGGAACAGGTGATGGGGCAGTCACGGGCGGATATGGTCATGGTGGTACACGATGCCCTCTACGGAATTGAGATCAAGAGTGATGCGGACAGTTATGCACGGCTGGATCGCCAGGTGAAAGATTACAACTTATATTATGACTATGATCTGGTCGTGGTCGGAACCCGGCATGCGGCACATATTAAGGAACATGTCCCGGAATGGTGGGGGATCATTACGGTGGAACAGGTAGGGGATCAGGTTGATTTTTATATGCTGCGGGAGCCGCAGAGTAACCCACAGATGGACTGGAACTGTAAAATAGAGATTTTGTGGCGGCCGGAACTGGCGCATATCCAGGAACTGAACGCGATGCATGCATATAAGCAGAAAAGCAAGCGGTTTGTGGCCGATAAAATTGTCGAGACAGTTCCGAAAGAAACGCTGGCAGTCCAGCTCTCGGAAGAACTGTTCGAGCGGGATTATACAAAAATCTGGGAGACGATCCAGAACTTTCGAAAGGAAAACGGACAAAAACTGCGTCGGAGACGAAGAAGACGGAAAACAAAAAAACAGGCGTAAAGCGGGCAGAAACAGGAAAAGAATATGTCGGCAAATGTCGAAAAACGGATGACGCTCTCTGAAATTGGTGGTATAATAGTACCAGATATGGGGAAGGAAAAAGAACAGGGGTGCGACTATGAAGATAGCAGTATTTGCGACAGGATGGAACGGTGAGTACCTGCGTGATATGTATCACGGTCTGGAAAATTCACAGAAAGAATTCCATGACTCCATACATCTGTATGCAAGTTTTGGAAGACTGGGATCAGGAGACAGTTTTAATAAATCAGAATTTGATTTTTTTGAACTGGCAGATATGTCGGAGTACGATGGATTTTTGTATCCGAGTACCACGATCAAAGAAGGGGATGTCAAGCAGCGGTTACTCGAACGGATCATAGAAAGTAAAAAGCCCTGTGTATCTCTGGAAGAGGAGATTCCCGGGCTTTCTTTTGTCGGAATCAATCAGAGCAAAGCCATGCGGCAGATCGTGCGGCATCTTGCCGGGGTTCATGGAATCCGGACATTTGGTTTTATTAACGGGATGAAAGATACCTATGAGGCGCAGATGCGTCAACAGGGGGTAGAGTCCAAAATTCGGGAACTGGGGCTTTGTCTTATGCCGGAATGGGTGGATTATGGAAATTATGAGTACCGCTCCGGGGAAACATATGCCAGAAAAATGATTGCAGCATATGAGGCAGGGGAGGAACTCCCACAGGCGGTTATCAGCGCAAATGATCTGATGGCGGCAGCTTTTTTGCAGACCATAAAAGGAACGGCGCTCGAGGGAAAGATACCAATCACAGGGTTTGACCGGTATTTTGACGGGGAATGTTTCAGCCCGACGATGACAACCATTGAACGGCCGAGAGACCAGGTGGCATATGAAGCTGTCAGGCTTCTGCACGAACTGCATGAAAAGGCAGATGGAAAGCTGGTACACAGGGAACTTTCCTACCGGTTTTTTATCGGGAATACCTGTGGCTGCACAAAGCATGTCCCATTTGATACGGAATCGTTCCGTAACCGGATTTTCTGGAAAAATCTGCAGGAATATGACGCAAAATCCAAACTCGATTCCATGCAGGAATGGGTAACCAGCCGGATCTCTTTAGAAGAGATCATGGATGCGACGGGGAGATTCTTAGATCTGGTCGGGGCAGGAAGAGGGCAGATCTTTTTGACGGATGATCTGTTTTCCCAGGAAGCCAAAAGTTATCGAAGCTGTAAGAGAGAAGTACTTAACTGGTGCAATGAAAAGAACCGGACAGAAGAAGGCGGGGTACAGGTGTTTATGCCACTGCATTATCAGTTGCACCGGATGGGATACTGTATGGTGGCTGGTGTGGATGAGATGTTTAGGACAGGAATTCTGGAAACCTTTTTCCGCAATATCTGTTATGCACTGGAAAATTATATCCAGCGGAAGCAGTATCAGGAAGTAAATCTGAAACTGCAGAAGTTGTACCGGATCGATCAGCTGACGGGAATTTATAACCGTTTTGGAATGGAAGATCTGGGACAGAAGTTTTATGAGAAAAATTGTGAGTATCATGTCAATACAAAGTTTATATTCTGCGACATCAACCGCTTAAAATACATCAACGATACGTATGGACATAAAGCCGGTGACTGGGTCATCCGAAAGACGGGGGAAGCGCTTGGAAGGCTTACCGCGGAAGACAGTCTGCCATTTCGGTTTGGCGGTGATGAATTTTTACTGCTGACGAGAGAAGAGTCCGGGATCACCGCGGAATCCATCCGGCAGAGCATTGCCGTGGTATGTGGGGAGGAAACCTCTCCGATCCGGGAATCTTTAGAGGTCAGTATCGGTGTGATTCTTGCCCCGTGGGACAGTGAATATAATATGGATGTATATCTGAATCAGGCAGATGAGGCAATGTATGAAGAAAAGAAAATGTATCATGAAAAATATGGAGACCGGCGCAGAAGATAAAAATCAACAGACTGCCATCTATGTGATGACGCATAAGGCATTTACGCCGCCACCGGACCCGTTGTATATTCCACTTCATGTGGGACGAGCGGCGGCTTCGTCATACAGCAGGGATGAGAAATCGTCCCCGCTGTCTTTTTGTGTGGGAGATAATACCGGAGATCACATTTCCGAAAAAAACTGTTATTACAGTGAACTGACGGGAATGTACTGGGTATGGAAAAACTCCCATGCAAAGGTAGTTGGTACCTGCCATTACCGCCGGTATCTTTTAAATGAGCAGGGAAAATTGTTTACAGAGGCACAGATTCTATCTCTGCTGCAGCAGTATGATGTGATCACAACGAAAGAACTGCAGCTGAATTTTTCTTATTATGAGGGATTTGCTTCTCACCACAAGATTTTATATCTGGACGAAACAGCCCGTGTGATACAGGAGATTTATCCGGATTATGCGGCGGATTTTCAGCAGCTGGTGCAGCAAAAGCACACCTATTTCGGAAATATGCTGATTGCAAAAAAAGAAGTTTATGATGCTTATATGGAATGGCTGTTTTCTATTTTATTTGAAGTGGAGCGGCGCGTGAAAGTGGAAGAAGAGGATTCTTATCACCGGAGAATTTTCGGATTCATTTCGGAGTTTTTACAGTATGTCTGGATCAGGCACAACAGGCTGCGGGTGTATGCGTGTATGGTAGGCATGCTGGGAGAAAAAGCAGAGATTGCAGAAGTCCGGTGCCGGCTGGCGGAATATTTTGACCGGGCAGATGTGGATGGAGCAAAGGCATATTTTTTGCAGGCAAAAAAAGAACGGCCGGATCTTCTGATGGAAGCATCGGATATCACCGGAGAACTTCATCTGTGTATGGAAGTGATTGCCATAGCAGGCTTAGAGCAGCAGGCATACGGTAAAAATCTTCTGACCCGTGTGCGTGGATTCCGGAATCTGATGCAGTACTGCAATAACCTGAACCGGTATGTACTGCAGAAAAAACAGGAGATCCCGGATGCCGGTCTGCAGGAGTGGGAAGAAGAAAATGAGGTAACTCCGGTTGCCAGACAGGTCGCAGAACAGGTGATGCATGCGTCTGAGGCGGAGGCATCTGTGGTACACCGGCTGCAAAATCAATTGACAAAATAAAAAACATCAATAAAATTGCTTAAATTTAATCATTTCCAAATGAGAGATTATGTGTTAAAATTACTCATTGAAATTGATAATATTTAATGTTGGAAAAGAGGAAACATCATGAAAAATTTTGACAAGTATGAAAGACAGTATTTTCTTCCTCCAGTCTGCGAATACGACTGGGCCAAAAAAGATTACATAGAGAAAGCACCAATCTGGTGTTCCGTGGACCTGCGTGACGGTAACCAGGCACTGATCGAGCCGATGAGCCTTGACGAGAAGCTGGAGTTTTTCCAGATGCTCGTGGATATCGGATTTAAGGAAATTGAAGTTGGATTCCCGGCAGCATCAGAAACAGAGTTTATTTTTATGCGTACGCTGATTGAGCGGGATATGATTCCGGATGATGTGACCGTTCAGGTACTGACACAGGCGCGTGAGCATATCATTAAAAAAACATTTGAGGCAGTCAAAGGGGCTCCGCATGCAGTTATTCATCTGTACAATTCCACTTCTGTGGCACAGCGGGAGCAGGTGTTTAAAAAAGACAAAGAGCATATCATGCAGCTGGCTGTGGATGGTGCAAAGCTGTTAAAGAGACTTGCCAGTGAGACAGAGGGAGATTTCTCTTTTGAGTACAGTCCGGAAAGTTTCCACGGAACCGAAGTGGATTACGCAGTAGATGTCTGCAATGCCGTTCTGGATGTATGGGAGCCGGATGCCGCACACAAGGCAATTATCAATATCCCGGCAACTGTTGAGACTGCAATGCCGCATGTTTTTGCTACACAGATCGAATATGTAAGCAAGCATCTGCACCACAGAGAAAATGTGGTACTCAGTCTTCATCCGCACAACGACAGAGGCTGCGGTGTCAGTGATGCTGAACTGGGACTTCTGGCAGGAGCAGACCGTATCGAAGGCACGCTGTTTGGAAACGGAGAGCGTACCGGAAATGTCGATATCATTACGCTTGCCATGAACATGTTTTCTTATGGCGTTGACCCGAAACTGGACTTTGCAGATATGCCACGCATCCGTGAGACGTATGAGCGTCTGACGAGAATGCATGTCCATGAGCGTTCTCCGTATGCCGGAGATCTTGTCTTTTCTGCGTTCTCCGGTTCCCATCAGGATGCGATTGCAAAGGGAATGGCCTGGAGAGAAGAAAAGAAATTAAAGACATGGACGGTTCCGTATCTGCCGATCGATCCGATGGATGTGGGAAGAACTTACGATGCCGATGTTATCCGTATCAACAGCCAGTCCGGAAAGGGAGGAATCAGTTATATCTTAAAGCAGAATTTCTCCATTTCTCTGCCGCAGGCAATGAAAGAAGAAGTCGGATATGCAGTGAAACAGGTATCGGATGAAGAACACAAGGAACTTTCTCCACAGTGGGTATACGAGATCTTTGAAGAAAACTATATGAACAAAATGCCGTACTTTACAATCGATGCTTGCCATTTCAAGCAGAATGATGGTATTATGGCAGAGACAGAAATTAACTTTGGCGGAAAGAAGACCATCGTCGATGCAAACGGAAACGGTCGTCTGGACGCCGTGAGCAACACAATCAAGCAGTTCTTCGGTATCAGCTACGAACTTTCTACCTATGAAGAACATGCATTGTCCCATGGATCTTCTTCTAAGGCAATCGCCTATGTGGGCATTACCTGTGAAGGAAAGAATTACTGGGGTGTCGGTATGGATGAGGATATCATCAAAGCGTCCATCCATGCGCTGACGGTTGCTGTAAATAAATTACCGCAGATTGCACAAAACGATGGGGCACAGGATGAACGCCTGACCGCCATGCTTAATTTTATCCAGAACAATTATCAGGATGTAACACTTGAGAGCATGGCAGCGCGGTTCCATCTGTCAGAGCCTTATATCTCCAAATATATCAAGGATAAATCAGGTAAGACATTTGGAGAGCACGTAGCCCATATTCGTATGAAACGTGCCAAGACTCTGCTGAAAAACGGTAATATGACGGTTGAAAATATTGCGGATGTTGTTGGATATCCGAGTGTAGAGCATTTTAACCGTACCTTTAAAAAATGCTTTGACAGGACTCCGTTGCAGTACCGCAATGAGAGCCGCGAGAAAAAATAAAAAGCCGGAGGTGGCGTCGAATGTATGATGTAATTATTATTGGAGCAGGACCGGGTGGAATTTTTTCTGCCTATGAGCTCATGAAGCAGGATGAAAATTTAAAGATTGCAGTGTTTGATGCAGGACATTCTTTGGAACAGAGACATTGTCCGATTGATGGGGAAAAGGTAAAGAGCTGTATCAGCTGCAAGACCTGTGCAATCATGAACGGATTTGGCGGAGCCGGAGCCTTTTCGGATGGTAAATACAACATCACCAATGATTTCGGCGGTACGTTATATGAATATATCGGCAGACAGAAAGCACTTGAATTGATGAAATATGTGGATACCATCAATATGTCCCACGGTGGGGAGGGTACCAAAATGTACTCCACGGCGGGCACAGATTTAAAAAAAGTGTGTCTGCAGAATAAGCTGAAGCTTCTGGATGCATCGGTTCGTCATCTGGGCACGGATGTCAATTATGTGGTGCTGAAAAATCTCTATGACGAGATGAAGGAACACATGGACTTTTTCTTTGATACCCCGGTGGAGAAGATTCAGGTCAAAGAGGACGGTTACACAGTTTCGGCAAAAGATGCAGAATATGCGTGCAGAAAATGTATCGTGTCGGTTGGACGAAGCGGAAGCAAGTGGATGGAGAATGTCTGTGAGGATCTGGAAATTCCTACCAAATCCAACCGTGTGGATATCGGTGTGCGGGTAGAACTTCCGGCAGTGATCTTTTCCCATCTGACCGATGAACTTTATGAGAGCAAGATTGTTTACCGTACGGAAAAGTTTGAGGATAATGTCCGTACGTTCTGCATGAATCCATACGGTATCGTGGTAAATGAAAATACCAATGGTATTGTGACGGTAAACGGACACAGCTATGACAGCCCGGATCTTCGCACAGAAAATACAAACTTTGCACTTTTGGTTGCCAAACATTTTTCCGAGCCGTTTAAAGACAGCAATGGATACGGAGAGAGCATTGCGCGGTTATCGAACATGTTAGGCGGTGGTGTGATCGTACAGCGTTTTGGTGATCTGGTGCGCGGACGACGCAGTAATCAGAAACGTATCGAGGAGGGGCTTGTGACACCGACACTTTCCGCAACACCGGGAGATTTAAGTCTGGTTCTTCCGAAGCGAATCTTAGATGGTATCATGGAGATGATCTATGCGCTCGATAAGATTGCACCGGGTACCGCAAACGACGATACCCTGCTGTATGGTGTGGAAGTAAAATTCTATAATATGGAAGTAGAGCTGGATGAGAATCTGCAGAGCCGGTATCCGGGACTTTATATCATCGGAGATGGCAGTGGTGTGACCCATTCACTGTCTCATGCATCTGCCAGTGGTGTTTATGTGGCAAGACACATTTTAGAAAGTGAAGGAAAAGCTATTTGATCACAATATTTACAGCTCTTTATCCGGAGGCAAAGGAACTGATCCGGGCGCTTTCTTTGAAAAAAGATATGACACAGAATCATTTTCAGGTATTTTCGGATGAAAACAATCAAATACAGATTGTCATTACCGGGGCATCCGCCATTGCGGCGGCCACGGCGGTGGCAGAGTGTTCGACCAGAAGAGAACCGGATAGCGGGGATTTTCTGATCAATTATGGGAGCTGTGCCGGCAGGAAAAATATTCCTGTCGGCACTGTTTCGCTTTGTAACAAACTGACGCAAACGGTAGACGGACGTACGTTTTATCCCGATATTTTATACCGGCATCCGTTTGGGGAAGCAGAACTATACAGTTTTCCAACGGTACAGGATCAGAAATCTTTCCAACAGTTTCTGAATAAAGATGCCGGGGCGGGGAACGGGGAAAAAGGAATCCTGGTGGATATGGAGGCTGCTGCAATATATCAGGCAGGAAACTATTACTATGCGCCGCACCAGATGCTGTTTCTTAAGGTAGTAACCGATCATGGAACAACACAGGAGCCGCAGAGTGCCGGGAGTGGAGAACATTTTTCACAGATCATGGACCGGGCAGCAGAAGAGGTTTTAACATTTATCCGGCAGCTTTTGACAATGCAGGAAAAAAACAGCAGGCAGGAGAGTATGCAGGAAGCATTTAGAAGCCAGGTAGAAGAACAGGCAAAGCTGTGGCAGGAGGCATTGCATGGTTCTGAAACCATGAAAGCGCAGATCCGGCAGATGATTTTGTATCATTCACTCTGCGAAGAAAAAGAAGCATCCGGAATGCAAACCATGTCCGGATGGTACCGGGAATATGAACAGGCAGGCCGGCTGCCGGCAAAAGACAAACGGGAAGGAAAGAGGATTCTTGAAGAACTTAGAGCACGTGTGTTATAATACACGGTTTTCCCATATTTATGTGGAACGCCGCATCCGCAATCATCCGCGTACGGAACAGATCCTTTTGCGGTTTCCACAGGCACAGATTGTGGAGATTGAACATTACAAGGATGTATTTAACCGGCATGGGCAGGACGGTGTCCGGCAGCATCAGGCACAGGCTCTCATTTTGGCAGAAAAAACCGATCATTTTTTTTATGAAGGAGCACCGGTCTGTCAGGATTTTGGCAATACCAATTTTTATTACTGTTCCACAATGATGAACTGCATCTATGATTGCAGCTACTGTTATCTTAAGGGAATGTATCCGTCCGGTCATATGGTGCTTTTTGTAAATATCGAAGATTACCTGGAAGAACTTGACCATATTCTGAAGACACAGAATATGTATGTGTGCATTTCTTATGATGCGGATCTGCTTGCCATGGAGGCTGTGACAGGATATGTCAGACTCTGGAGTGCATATGCTGCAAAACATGAAAACTTAAAGCTGGAAATCCGGACAAAATGTGCCGGCCATGCGATGTGGGATCTGCCCTGTCTGTCCAATGTGATCTATGCGTTTACCCTGTCTCCGCAGAAGATGATAGATGCGTTTGAGAAAGAAACACCTTCGGCGTTTGCACGCATAGTCTGTGCCGCGGAGGGACTTAAAAAAGGATTTCCGGTGCGCCTGTGCTTTGATCCGATGCTGTATCTGCCGTCCTGGAAGACCGATTATCTGCAATTGCTAAGTCAGATTGACCGTATTTTTGGTGACCGTATGTTGCATGACGGCTGGGAGAAACTGGTTGATGTAAGTGTGGGAACGTTCCGGATTTCACAGGAATATATGAAAAAACTCCGGCGGGTAGAACCTTTTGCACCAGCGGTACAGTATCCTTATGTCAATTGCAACGGGGTATATCAGTATCCACCGGAATTATTAAAGGAAATGGAAAGTTTTATGATCACGGAATTAACACAGAGAATGAACAAGGAGAACATATATCATGAGTAAGGCAGCGATTGTAACCGGTGCCAGTTCCGGAATCGGACTGGCAATCAGCCGGGTACTCTGTGAGAAAGGGTATGAAGTCTACGGATTTGGACGGGATTTTGCAAAAGAACAGACAAGGGAATTTGTAGAGCAGACCGCGGCATTTCATCCGGTAGAAGGCGATTTATTAGAAGAACAGAAATTATGCGATGCGGTGAAAGAGATCACAAAAACGGCAGACATTGAGGTACTTGTCAATGCGGCCGGGGTTGGTCATTATGGTCTGCATGAGGAACTGACTCCCAAAAAGATACAGGTCCTGGTCCGTACAAACCTGGAGATTCCCCTGCTTCTGACGAACCGGCTGCTTCGGGTGCTGAAGAAAAATCATGGATATATCATCAATATCTCGTCCGTGACGGCCAAGCAGAGCAGTCCGCATGGCTGTGCCTATGCGGCAACCAAGGCGGGACTGTCCAGCTTCGGAAAGAGTCTGTTTGAGGAAGCACGCAAGTACGGTGTCAAGGTGACAACGATTCATCCGGACATGACAGATACCAATCTGTACCGGGATGCGGATTTTACCTGTGGGGAGGAGCCGGAAAGTTATCTGCTGCCGGATGAAGTGGCAAAGGCGGTTGCCTATGTGCTTGACCAGCGGGAGGGCATGGTTGTGCCGGAGATTACGCTGCGGCCGCAGCTGCACCGCATTGCAAGAAAGTAGGATGAAAATGGGAAAAGAATTAAGTATACGAACTGCATCTGCGGAAGATGCCGCAGGATTGCTGGAAATTTACCGGCCTTATGTAGAACATACGGCGATCACATTTGAATATGAGATCCCGACCGTCGGAGAGTTTGAGGAAAGGATCACGAATACATTAAAACGGTATCCGTATCTGGTGGCGGAAAAAGACCATGAGATGGTCGGATATGCCTATGTCAGTCCGTTCAAAGAGCGGGCAGCTTATGACTGGTCGGTGGAGACGTCCATCTATGTACGCAAAGAGGCAAAGCAGCAGGGCATTGGACGCAGATTGTATGACAGACTGGAACAGATTTTACGGCAGCAGGGGATTTTAAATGTCAATGCCTGTATTGCCTATCCGCAGATCGAGGACGAATATCTGACAAAAGACAGTGTCTGGTTTCACGAAAAGCTGGGATATGAAATGGTGGGAACCTTTCATCAGTGTGGATATAAATTCGGCCGCTGGTATGATATGGTCTGGATGGAAAAGATGATCGGGGAGCACAGAAATGACCAGCCGGCGATGATTCCGTTTCCGGAGATTGGAGACCGGATAGGATGAAAGTGACAATCGCACAGACACTGCAGCATTATGAGAAGAAAAACCTGCCGAAAGATATTTGTGCCGGAATTATCATTATGGCCGTTTCCATCCCGATTTCCATGGGATATGCGCAGATTGCCGGTCTTCCGGCGGTATACGGTCTGTATGGATCGGTGTTTCCGATCCTGTTGTTTGCACTGTTTTCGACTTCACCACAGTTCATTTTTGGTGTGGATGCAGCTCCGGCGGCACTGATCGGAGGAGCGCTGATTGATCTGCACATAGAAAGCGGTTCAGAAGCAGCACTTAAAGTTGTGCCGGTCCTGACTCTGTTTGTGGCCGTGTGGCTTCTGGCATTTTATCTGATGAAAGCGGGAAAACTCGTGAATTACATATCTGCACCGGTGATGGGCGGTTGGAGCACTTATGACAAAGTTTCTTCCGGTCAGGGAGTGGGGCATACAGACATTAAGTGCTGTGCAGACGGGACTTCCGCGGTGGAAGGCGGTGGATCTGTCTACAGTGCCGCTTAAAGATGCCATAACGATCAGTCTGTCGGTGGCAGTAGTGATTATGGCAGAGACTCTTCTGGCAGAAAATAATTTTGCCCAGAAAAACCGCTACCGGATCAACGACAATCAGGAATTGCTGGCATTTTCCCTTGGAAATTTTGCAGCAGCTCTGACCGGATGCTGTCCGATCAACGGGTCCGTATCAAGGACCGCGATGGGAGAACAGTATCAGGGGAAAACCCAGCTGACAGGAATTGTGGCGGGAATTTCCATGATGATTCTGCTTTTGTGTGGAACAGGATTTATCGGATTTCTTCCGGTTCCGGTGCTTACCGCGATTGTGATCTCCGCATTGCTTGGAGCCACGGAATTTGAACTTGCAGTCCGTTTGTGGAAAGTCAGCCGCACGGAATGTCTGATCTTTTTTGGTGCATTTTTTGGAGTGCTGCTGCTTGGAACCATCAATGGTGTTTTGATCGGCATCATGCTTTCCTTTACCGAGATGATTATCCGTACGGCAAAACCGGCGCGGTGTTTTCTTGGCATACAGACCGGACACAGTCATTTTCGGGACCTGAAAGAGAGCAGTTCCATCCATGCCGTGGAGCATGTGGTCATTTACCGGTTCAGCAGTAATCTGTGTTTTGCCAATGTTTCGGTATTGCAGAAAGATATTGAGGATGCCATCCGCGAGGATACCCGTGCGGTGATTTTAGATGCGGGAGGCATCGGGAGTATTGATATTACGGCGGCAGATTGTCTGGAGCGGCTTTATGGCTCCCTGAAAGAAAAAGGTATCCGGTTTTATATGACGGAACATATTGCGGAGGTGAACGAACAGCTGCGCAGACTCGGACTCGGGTATATGGTGGAGGAAGGCTGCGTGCGCAGAACCATCCATATTGCACTTAAGGATATGGGGATACGTCGTCCGTATCCGCTGGAGGGCGGTGTGGACAATGTTGAAAAAAGCGCCTCCCGGAAGCGGGCAGATAACCGGGTGCAGGAATTTGTCTGGGCATTTGGTTCGGAGGCAGAACAGGAAATGGAAAAACAGATTGCCCGCCAGATTGCGCATCTGACATCGGATAAGGATGTGGAGGAGCTGATTCACGGACGCTGGTCCCATATGGAGGCGCTGGATGAGGATGAATGGCTGGAGCATCTGGAAGAACATTTAAAGGAAATTGTCAATATTTCCGGGAAAGATGAGGAGACACTGGCAAAAAGGCTGGAAGAACACCGGCAGGAAGTACATGACCGGATTGCACAGGAACATCCGGAACTGGCAGAACGTTTCCGGGAACGCAGACATCTGCTGGATGAGCATCTGCGGGAGCGCAGGCCGGAGGTATACGAACTGGTAATCAGACTTCGCGAAAAAAAGGATCAGGCATAATGATATTTTTTGCGGTTTCTGACAAAGAAGGTTACCGTGAGCCCTAACGTGAGAAGTTCTGCTACTGCCACGGCACTCCAGATTCCGTTGATGTCGAGAAGCAGTGGCAGAAGGAGTACGGCAGCCAGCTGGAACACCAGTGTCCGCAGAAAAGAGATTGCAGCAGATATCAGTCCGTTGTTTAATGCCGTAAAAAACGAAGAACCGTAAATATTAAATCCATTGATCAGATAGGCAATGCAGTAAATACGGAAACCGTTTTGGGTCATGGAAAACAGATCCGCATCATATCCGACAAAGATGGCGGCCAGAGGTCTGGCGATCAGCTGCGCCAGAATAAACAGCATGAGTCCCCAGATTCCGATGAGCCGCAGACTTTTTTGGAACAGATTTTTTAATTCGTCATGGTTGCCCGCTCCGTAGTGATAGCTGACAAGCGGCGCACTTCCGATGGAATATCCCAGAAAAATTGCAATAAAAATAAAGTTTACATACATGATCGTTCCAAACGCAGCCACACCGTTTTCTCCGGCAAGATTCATAAGCTGAATATTGTACAGAGAGTTTACAATGGAACTGGAAAGGTTGGTCATCAGTTCGGACGAACCGTTTCCGCAGGCGCACAGAAAAATTTTCCCGTTAAAGTGTGTGCGCCCGAGTTTAAGAAGGCTGGAATTTCTGCGTGCAAAATAAAGGATCGGAAACAGACCACCGATACATTCGCTGGTGACCGTTGCAAATGCCGCACCGGCCAGACCGATCTGGAACACTCCTACCAGTAAAAAGTCCAGAACCATATTGGTGACACCCGCGATGACGATGACACCAAGACCAAGTTTTGGTTTTTCTGCGGTGACAAAGAAACTCTGGAATACGTTCTGGAGCATAAAGGCCGGCATGGAGAGCAGCGTAATGCGGGCATAAAGCACACAGTTTGTCAACAGCGCACCGTCGGCACCAAGCCCGCGGGCAATCAGCGGGGAAAAGAGGATGCCGAGCGCGGAGAGGACAATGCCTCCGATCAGCGTGAGGTATACCAGCATGGAAAAGTATTCGTTTGCCTGCTCTTTTTTGCCTTCGCCCAATGTCTTTGCAACGATCGCGCTTCCTCCGGTACCGATCATGAAGCCTAAAGCGGAGATTGCCATGAGAAACGGCATGATCAGATTGACGGCGGCAAATGCAGTCTTTCCGACGTAATTGGAAACAAAGAGCCCGTCCACTACACCGTAGATGGAAGTAAAGATCATCATGACGATGGAAGGAAGGACGAAGCGCAGCAATTTTTTGTAAGTGAAATGTTCGGATAATTGTATCTTCATATAAAATCCCCCTGTTGTGTGTAGATAGATAAATATACAGTATAGCCGTATCCCGGATTTTCGTCAAGAAAATTTGATATTTTGGAGGCTTTATGCGATAATTTATGCGGTTGATCTGACATTACCGGAGTCAGACGCGGACAAAACAATGACAAGATCAGGAAAAGAGAGAATCAATCATGATACAGGATATTTATCCAATGAAATTAGACAATGCATTTGAAATGAAAGAACCGGATGCCGACAGCAGGATACTGGCATTTCGTGATCGGACGGTTTATCTGAAAAACGAGGGGGAGATCACATTTCTTAAGTATCACGTGTGGGTGGAATACTGTAAGACACATCACAAAAAAGTGCCCGGACTGGTATATCTGTTTTCCGTGGATGACATATCTTTTTATCTGACAGAGCTTTATGAAGATGTGGAAATTCCGGGATTTATGTATCATAAACTGTTTGCGGTCCGGTCCATGAAACCGAAGGAGCGTGTATTTGCCGCAACAACGGCATGGCATCTGTATGTGTGGTACCGGGATAATCAATTCTGCGGCAGATGCGCACATCCGCTTGTACACAGCCGCACGGAGCGCATGTTGCAGTGTCCGGTCTGTAACAATATGGTTTTTCCGAAGATTGCGCCGGCAGTCATCATCGGACTGACAAATAACGATCAGATCATGATGACAAAGTATGCAGGTAGGGAATACAAACGGTATGCGCTCATTGCCGGGTTTACGGAAATCGGGGAAACCGTGGAAGAAACTGTCCACCGGGAGGTGATGGAAGAAGTCGGGCTGAAAGTGAAAAATATCCGTTATTATAAAAGCCAGCCATGGGGCTTTGACAGTAACCTTCTGATGGGATTTTTCTGCGATCTGGCAGAAGAAGGTGAGATCCGGCTCGAAGAGGAGGAACTGTCACTTGCCGAATGGGTAGATTACCGGGATGTGCCGGATGATCCGGAGGGATTAAGTCTCACTAGGGAGATGATGACCTATTTCCGGAAGCAGCGCGAACAGGGGTTAAATCCCTGACCGGATTTTCTGGGCTTTTTCCAGAAACGATTCCCGTTGTTTTTATAGTATCTATCCTTTACAAATTGTGATATTATTATTTTCGACAAAAAATATGTTTATTTTATGAAAAAAGAGAAATTTTTTTACGAGGTAATAAAATGAAAGATCTTACAAAAGGAAAACCTTCCCGATTAATACTCGCTTTTGCGCTTCCGATTTTTCTGGCCAATCTGCTGCAGCTTACATACAGCCTGGTGGATACCCGGATTGTCGGATCGTTTCTGGGGGAAGATGCACTTGCGGCTGTCGGTGCCACAAGTTCACTGAGCAATCTGATCATCGGCTTTCTGATGGGGCTTTCCAACGGGTTTGCCATCATCACTGCACAGCGGTTCGGAGCAAAGGATCTGCGCGGGGTGAAAAAATCGTTTGCCATGTCACTGACACTCGGAATTGCTGTTGCTGCGGGACTGACGGTTCTCGGTCTGCTTTTTCTGCAGCCGATTTTACGCTTTTTAAATGTACCGGAAAATTTAAGGACAATGGCGGGGTCTTATATTGTAATTATTATTGCGGGATTGATTGCAACATTTCTTTATGATGCCTGCGCTGCTGCACTGCGTGCACTCGGAGATACCATTACGCCTTTGGTGATTCTTGCAATCTCTGTCATATTGAACATTGCGGGGGATCTCTTTTTTGTGGTCGTTTTAAAAACGGGGGTAAGGGGAGCCGCGGTTGCCACGGTTTCGGCACAGGCGTTGGCGTTTGTGATCTGCTGGATCTATATGATAAAACGGTATGAACTGCTCCGGTTGTCCGGGGACGATTTCAAAGAGCCACAGCCGCAGATGATCCAAAGCATGCTGAGCGCGGGTCTGTCCATGGGGTTTATGAGTTCCCTGATCAATATCGGTTCCCTGACGCTGCAGACGGCAATCAATAAACTGGGACAGAACATTATCGTTGCACATACCGCAGCCCGCAAAATATCGGAAATGTTTATGATTATGTTTACGGTATTCGGACAGACGATGGCAACATACTGCGGACAGAATCTTGGAGCAGGACGGATTGACCGGATAAAAAAGGGAATCGGGCTTGCAATTTTATATACCTGTATCTGGTGCAGCTTTACCATTGTTGCAAGTTATACAATCGGAGACTGGCTGGTTTACATGGTAACTGGAAGCAAAAATGCCGAAGTACTGAAGAATGCAACCAATTATCTGAAGTTTGATACGCTGTTTTATTTTGTCACGGCAGTGATATGTGTCGTCCGTAATGCCATGCAGGGGCTGGGAGACCATATTACACCGCTGGTATCAAGTTCACTGGAAATGATCGGCAAAATCGTGATTGCAGCAACACTCGTTCCGTGGTTTGGCTACACAGGTGTAATCGTGGCGGAACCACTCGTATGGTTTATTATGGTCATTCCTCTGCTGATACAGATTTTCCGCATGCCGGTTTTAAAAAATAATATTTTAACCAAATCTTAGGAAAAATTTGCTGGTTTTTCCTTCTAGTGTATGATAATATGGCATACATATATAAATTGTATGAAAATATACCGGAAGAAGGAGGGATTGTTTGGAAAAGAGAAAAGAAAAAGCAAAAGAATCCATACAGGCAGTATTGCCGATTCTGTTCATTGTATTGTTACTGAGTTTTACAGTGGCACCGGTGTCCGCCAGTATTCTGCTGGAATTTATGATCGGTGCGGTGTTTGTAATTATAGGCATGCTGTTTTTTTCCATGGGTGCCGAAATGTCAATGTCTCCTATGGGGGAACGTGTAGGAGGCAGCATGCTTAAAACCAAAAAACTATGGGTGATCCTCCTTCTGGGCTTTTTTCTCGGGGTCATCATTACCATTTCAGAACCGGATCTGCAGGTGCTTGCCGCTCAGGTGCCGTCGGTGCCGAATATGGTGCTGATTCTTTCGGTGGCAGCCGGGGTTGGCGCATTTCTTGTTGTAGCACTGCTTCGTATTTTATTTGGAATAGCGTTAGCCCCGTTATTAGTTGTGTTCTATGGTGTGATATTTGTGATCGCAAGGTTTGTTCCGGATAATTTTCTGGCGGTGGCGTTTGATTCCGGAGGTGTGACGACCGGACCGATGACGGTTCCGTTTATTATGGCACTTGGTGTTGGTATTTCTGCAATCCGAAATGATAAGCATGCGGAAAACGACAGTTTCGGACTGGTTGCACTGTGTTCGATCGGTCCTGTTCTTGCGGTATTGCTCCTGGGACTGGTATATCCTGCCCAGGGAAGTTATGTGGCAGCGGGCGTGCCGGAAACTTTCAATTCTGTGGAACTTGGCCGGCTGTTTTTATCCGAAATTCCCTATTATCTCAAAGAAATTGCAGGTTCCCTGCTTCCAATCGTTTTCTTTTTTGGAATTTTCCAGCTTGTTTCCATTCAACTACATAAAAAGACATTGATTAAAATCTGTGTGGGACTGCTTTACACGTATGTCGGACTGGTACTTTTCCTGACCGGTGCCAATGTCGGATTTATTCCCGCAGGAAACTATCTTGGAACCGTTATGGCATCACTGCCGTGTCCGTGGATTTTAGTCCCGGTCGGAATGGTGATCGGATATTTCATTGTCAAGGCAGAGCCGGCCGTCTATGTCCTGATGAAACAGGTAGAAGAACTGACCGATGGGGATATTTCCGGAAAAGCGATGCAGATCAGCCTTTCAGTTGGTGTGGCTGCTTCGGTCGGGCTTTCCATGCTGCGGGTGCTTACCGGAATTCCGATTATGTATTTTTTAATTCCGGGCTATGCCATTGCACTGTTTCTGACGTTATTTGTTCCGAAAATCTTTACCGCGATTGCGTTTGACTCTGGAGGCGTGGCATCCGGTCCGATGACGGCAACTTTTCTGCTGCCACTGGCACAGGGCGCTTGTACGGCAGTAGGCGGCGATGTGGTAAAGGATGCCTTCGGCGTGGTAGCGATGGTTGCCATGACTCCGCTGATTACGCTGCAGGTCCTCGGGCTGATCTATAAGATTAAGAGTAATAAAAAGGAAGAAATGGCAGAACAGCCATTCCTGCAGGCAGAGGATGTGTTTGCCGGGTATGCGGATGATGCAATTATAGAATTATAGAAAAACAGGAAAGAGGAGCGGACAAATGAGTGAGATCTATATGATGGTTACGATCTGCAATCGAAAACAGATGCAGAAATTTGTGAAGTTTTATAAGCAAAATCACGTGGATACTGGAAATATTTCTCTTGCCATGGGAACAGCGGCCAGCGATGTACTGGATTACTTCGGACTCGAGGAGGATGAGAAAGGCATTCATTTTTGTCTGGTCACACGTCCCACCTGGAAAACCGTGAAAAAGGGATTGCAGACGGAACTGAAAATTGATGTGCCCGGGACGGGAATTGTCTTTCTGATACCGCTTAGCAGTATTGGCGGAAAACAGCAGCTGAAATTTATGCTGGGAGAACAGGAATTCGAGAAAGGGGAGGAGACAACGTTGAAGGAGACAAAACATGAGCTGATCATTGCAATTGCCAATTACGGATACAATACGCAGGTGATGCGTGCGGCAGAAGAAGGCGGAGCCACCGGGGGAACGGTTTTTCACGGGAAAGGTGTCGGAATGAAACGGGCAGAACAGTTTCTCGGCGTATCGCTGGTTTCCGAAAAAGAAATTGTATTTATTGTTACGAAAACGGAACAGAAAAATGCGATTATGAAATCCATCATGGAAAAAGCCGGAATCGGGACAAAAGCGGGAACCATTGCGTTTTCTCTTCCGGTTACCAGCACAGCCGGACTTCGGATTATCGAGGATTCCGGAGAATGTGAAGAGATTTAGATCACATTCCACAAATTTATCCGACTAAAATTAGCTAAAAATATAATTGATATAAACATAAAATTATATTAAAATAATTTTATTAAGAATAGAAAATGAGCTAACTTTAATTGAAATGAGCTAAGGGGCGGATAGATATGACAAAAACAAGGAAAACCATAGGCGTGATGGTCGGAGGCATCACAGACGATTTTACACGTTTTTTGTGTAAAGGTCTGAGGGAGGCAGCAAAAGAGCAGGATGTCAACATGGTAGTGCTTCCGGGAAAATTTTTAGACCGTGATTACGCGCAGAACACGGATATTATGTATGAATATCAGTATGATACCCTGTTTTCGAGTGTACAAAAAGGCCGTCTGGACGGGATTATCGTAGCGGCAAACTGTATTGGCTGTTACACGACGAAAGAACGTATGGTTGAATTTATGCATCACTATGATGGAATTCCATGCGTTCTGGTTTCCTCTGATCTGGAAGGATATGTAAATGTCAGTTATGACAATGACCGTGGAATCCGGCAGGGAATCGATTATCTCGTGCAGGATCTGCATTACACAAAAATCGGAATGGTAGGCGGACCGAAGGAAAATTCCGATGCAATGGAGCGCAAAGCTACGTTTGAGAGTGCACTCTGGAAGAACGGTATCTTACCGCAGGAAAAACGGTATGTGGAAGGGGATCTGACGGGAAATGCGCATAGCACCTATGCCAGACTTCTGGATGACAATCCGGATCTGGAAGCCGTTTTTTGTGTCAATGATGAAACTGCAGCCGGATTTTATGAAGAACTGAAGGCGCGGGGGCTTATGCCGGGAAGGGATATCTCGGTTTTCGGGTATGATGATACGGAGTGGTGTTCCCAGATTTATCCGACACTTTCTTCGGTACGTGCGGATGTGTCAAAACTTGGCAGCAAAGCATGTGAACTGTTATGCCGGATGATGCAGGGAGAAAAAGTCTCTTCTGTGCGCCTTCCGACCGATCTGGTGATCCGGAATTCGTTTTGCCGGGGAAATCAGGAAGAAGTGGATGCGCGCAATGATGTGCTGGAAAAGTACGAGTCCATGAATCACTGGGCCGATGAACTGTTCGGAAAGCAGAAACGGGTAAATTTCGAAATGAAAAACTTTATTTTGAAACTGCTTTGTTTTGAAAAAGGAACCGATCAGAGTTTTGGGGAAATTCTTGCAACAATGGAATGGTTAAAGATACATAATGCATTTTTGTACATCTATGAGGAGCCGGTCATTCATCTGAATCATGAATTATTTCAGATGCCGGAGCAGCTGCTGCTGAAAGCCAGGGAACTTCATGGAAATGTAGAAAATATACCCGCCATTCATCAGAAAAAAAAGGCAAAAAATATTTTCCGGTTTTCCAGGCTGGGAATGTCTGACCGGGCATGGATGGTAACGCTTCCTCTGTATGCCAATGAAATGCTGTATGGAATTTTAGTGTGTGATCTGACCGATGAAGTGCTGGAATATGGAGAATTTTTAAGTAATCAGATTTCGGCAGCAGTCAAGATGCTGAATCTTCTGAAAAACAATGAGGATATTCAGAAACAGTTAGAGGAATCTCTGTATGTCTTAAAGGAAAACAATCTGGAACTGGAAACACTTTCAAAGAAAGATCCACTGACCGGGATCTGTAACCGGAGGGGATTTTTCGAATATGCGGAGCCTATGCTGAAAAAAGCAAGAGCAGCGGAAAAAACATTTCTGGTGCTTTATGCGGATATGAACAATCTTAAAATCATCAATGACCGGTACGGACATGAGGAAGGGGATTATTCCCTGCACACCATCGCGGAAATTCTTGCAGAGATTGTCCAAAAGGAGCAGACAGGGGATGGGGTTGTTGCGAGAATCGGCGGGGATGAGTATGCATGTGCACTGATGACGGAAAAGAAAAAAGAACTGTTATTACAGGAGTTATACGATGCATTCACCGTTCGGAATGAACAGAGTGACAAACCGTATAACGTAACGGTTTCCATCGGTGCCTGTGCGTTAGAGCCGGGCGATGAGCACAGTCTTGCGGATGCACTTTCGCTTGCGGACGAGCAGTTGTATGAGGTAAAGAAGCTCCGAAAAAAGGATGTCGCAAAAATACCGCTGCAGGCTTAAGCCTCAGCGGTAAGAAAATGTTTTTAACTGTTTTTTGTTTTCGTACATATTCTGATCTGCCCGCTTTTGAAGGGCATCCAGATCCGCATCTGTCCGTGGATCAAAGACAGCATATCCACAGGCAATCTGCAGATGGATGTTTCGGGAGGAGGCGTTGTAAACGGCCTCCTCTTTTCGCAGACAGCAGATCAGATGGCTGATATCACAGGTATTATGGTCGTCAATCAAAACACAGAATTCATCCCCGCCGATGCGGTACAGTTTTCCGTGACGGGAGAAAATTTTCCGGAGAATATGTGCGGCATCCGTAATATACTGATCCCCACAGTCATGTCCGAATTTATCATTGTAGTATTTCAGGTTGTTCAGGTCAAATACAAACAACAGAAGATTTGTCAGTTTTTTGCACCGGCTGGTATCTTCGTGGTAAGCATTCCGGTTGTAGCAGCCGGTCAGGAGATCCTTTTCCGCAAGTTCACGGTAGAGAGCCGCGCGACGGCCGGTATCGATTTCCTTTAGGGATACGAATGCGGTGTCGCAGGCAAGGGTTACGATAAAAAGCAGCATGGCGATGCGGCCGACAATTTCGATGTCCTGCGACCCCTGATAATAATTGTACATGTCGGAAAAAAGAGCACCGATCAGAATAATGATCCCTATGGTACAGATCCACAGGGCATGTGTCGTCGTGTGGTGATAAAATTTGTTGCAGATGGTATAGATAAAATATAAAACTGCAAGGCCGATCATGACATGGGTCATCCAGAGTGTCTGCGTCAGGTCACGGATATCCATAAGCTGCAGGAATAAAACAACTGCAATCTCTGCCACATCCAGCCAGACAAAAATCCGGCAAAGATACCGGTCCCTTGCTTTTAAATAATGCCGGACGAACATCATAAAAGGAATGGGCAGCAGCAGAAGAAGCATGCGGGTCACATAGGAATGGAACACCGGGTTCTGTGACAGAAGAATGGAAGAGCTTGTTTCCAGGCAGAACCATGCACCAAGATCCGTTGTAAGAATTCCCAGATACAGCATGGATTTGCTCACATATGCCCAATGATGCACAAACAGCCAGTAGATGAGCATCAGAATGCCAAGTACAACGTTCATAATGCCGAGGAGCATGGGGATCCCTGCTTTTAAAAGTTCATGGCGAAACATATGGACACCATCGCCCTGATAGAAAACCGGATCAGACACCTGTTTGTCCAGGTTGCAGTTGGTGAGTGTGACGAGGATGCTACGTGTATTTTCCGGGACAGAGACCATTTCACAATTACGTCCGGTTGTATGCAGAATACTGTCCGTTTTGAGGCTGCGCGTATAAAGCAGCTTTCCGTCTACTTCCACAACCACGGTCTGATGCTGGCTGTAAAACATCAGGGTAGAAGCCTTTTTGGTCCATCGGACATCGGAAATCCGGTAAACAGTAGTTGCTTTGGATACCTTAACACGCCGGGACGGGAGCATCTGGATGTGCAGATCCGCGCTGTGGTTGCTGAGACTGTATGAGGTACACTGCCAGCCGAAAACCAGTGCAACAGCTGCAATGATAAGAATAAGCAGATAAAGCGTGCTTGTAGTTTTGTATTTGGTTAAATCAGGTTTTTTCATAACATGTATTCTCCGTAATAAGAGGTTCCTGTAAATTTGCCTAATAGT
This sequence comes from Roseburia sp. TF10-5, assembly GCF_003462365.1. NCBI lineage: Bacteria > Bacillati > Bacillota > Clostridia > Lachnospirales > Lachnospiraceae > Roseburia > Roseburia sp. TF10-5. The sequence continues at coordinate 97,603 of NZ_QTYW01000006.1, forward strand.
TTCATCATAGCGTAAAACACAGAAAATGACAATCTACTTCCTGGCAAATTTATGTATTTTTATCGGAACTTACAGGGAAAATCTTGACAGCATCCATGGATTGTATAATAATGAACTATATTTAAAATAAGAAAAAGGGAGCTTTCAAAAAGAAGGCTGAGAGTAAGCTGTATTGCTTTGACCTGTAACCTGATTTGGATAATGCCAACGTAGGGAAAAATGAAAGTTACCACACACGTATAAGCATTATACGTGTGTTTTTTTATTTTATACAAGGAAGGGAGAAACCAATGAGAGAATACAAAACGCAGATGGAAGCTGCAAGAAAAGGAATCGTAACAGAAGAATTAAAAAAAGTTGCACAGAAGGAACATATGCGTGTAGAGGAACTGATGCCTCTGGTGGCAGCCGGAAAGGTTGCCATCTGCGCAAATAAAAACCATAAATGTCTGGACCCGCAGGGGGTGGGCTCCATGCTCCGGACCAAAATCAATGTCAATCTCGGAGTATCCAGGGACTGGAAAGATTATGATATTGAAATGCAGAAAGTTATGGCAGCGGTGGATATGGGAGCGGACGCAATCATGGATCTGTCTTCCCATGGAGATACTACAGGATTCCGGAGAAAACTGACTTCGGAATGTCCGGCGATGATTGGAACTGTACCGGTATACGATTCTGTGATACACTATCAGAGAGACCTGGCAACACTCACGGCAAAAGATTTTATTGATGTTGTACGTCTGCATGCAGAGGATGGTGTGGATTTTGTTACTCTGCACTGCGGCATTACCAGAAAAACCATCGATCAGATCAAAAACCACAAGCGGAAGATGAACATTGTATCCCGTGGCGGTTCTTTAGTATTTGCGTGGATGACAATGACCGGGGAAGAAAATCCGTTTTATGAATATTATGATGAAATTCTTGACATCTGCCGGGAATATGATGTGACAATCTCACTGGGAGATGCCTGTCGTCCGGGATGTCTTGCAGATGCTTCGGATGTCTGTCAGATTGAGGAACTTGTCCGTCTGGGAGAACTGACAAAACGTGCCTGGGAAAAGGATGTCCAGGTTATGGTGGAAGGGCCGGGACATATGCCGATGGATCAGATTGCTGCAAATATGAAGATCCAGCAGACCATCTGCATGGGTGCACCGTTTTATGTACTGGGGCCTCTGGTGACCGATATTGCGCCGGGATATGATCATATCACTTCTGCCATCGGTGGTGCGATCGCTGCTGCCAACGGTGCGGCATTCCTCTGCTATGTGACACCAGCTGAGCATCTGGCACTTCCGAATGTGGACGATGTAAAGCAGGGAATTATGGCATCAAAGATTGCAGCGCACGCGGCAGATATCGCAAAGCATGTACCGGGAGCCATGGAGATGGACAATAAGATGGCGGATGCCAGAAGAGTACTGGACTGGGAAGCACAGTGGGCATGTGCCATGGACCCGGAGACCGCCAAAGCCATTCGTGCGGACCGGGCACCGGAACAGGAGGATACCTGTTCCATGTGCGGTAAATTCTGCGCTGTCCGCAGCATGAATAAAGCATTAAACGGAGAGTATATTGACATCTTATAGGAGGATGCTTTATGACCTTACAGCAGTTGAAATATGTTACGACCGTTGCACAGACCGGGACGATCAGTGATGCGGCAAAGAAATTATTTATTTCCCAGCCGAGTCTGACAAAGGCAGTCAGGGAACTGGAAAAAGAGATGGGGATTACCATTTTTGAACGGACAAACCGCGGAATTGTCATATCCAAAGAGGGGGAGACTTTTTTAGGGTATGCCAGACAGGTTCTGGAACAGGCGGCACTGCTGGAGGAAACATACAAGAAAAAAGCTGGGCGGAAACAGGAATTTAGTGTTTCCACCCAGCATTATTCGTTTGCAGTCAATGCATTTGTGGAACTGATCGAGCGGTATGGAAGCGAAAAGTATGATTTCTGTCTGCGGGAAACCCAGACGTATGAAATCATAGAGGATGTCGCGCAGATGAAAAGCGAGATCGGAATTCTTTATCTGAACGATTTTAACCGTACCGTACTTGAGAAACTGCTCAAGGAACATGACCTTGTGTTTACCGAGCTTTTTGTGGCAAAACCGCATATTTTTGTGAGCACGAAAAATCCGCTTGCGGGCAAAAAGTCTGTGACAATCGAAGAACTGGAGCCGTATCCGTATCTTTCTTTTGAACAGGGAGAACACAATTCTTTTTACTTCTCCGAGGAGATATTCAGTACCGTGGACCGGCCGAAAAACATCCGTGTCAGAGACCGGGCAACCCTGTTTAATCTGCTGATTGGTCTGAATGGTTATACAGTCTGCAGCGGGGTGATTGACGAGGAATTAAACGGAGAGAATATTGTCTCGGTTCCGCTGCAGGCGCAGGGAGATATGCATATTGGCATGGTGACCCATAAAAAAGTTCTGCCAAGCCGTCTGGGGGCGATTTATCGGGAGGCATTGGTACGGTATACGCAACAGAAAATATAATTGATAAAAAATATCACAACAGGCTCTTGACGAGAGCCTGTTTTTTCGTGTATTCTTTTCTTAAGTTAGATATAACTAACTTTAGGGAGGGGTGACGGACTTGAGCAGCGAAACATGGGAGATCATACGGAAACTGCGTGGCGATGAAATCGAACTTCAGATAGCATTTCAGTGTGCACCGCTGATCACCGGACTGAAAGAATCGAATCTGTTGAATATCGAAAAACAGGATTACCAGCGGATGAAAGATATTTTTAAAGAAAGTGAACTGACGATTTATCCGCTGGGAATTCATGCGGGGAAGATTACAGTGTTTTTGTATCATCCGGATCGTCTGGAAGCATTTTTTTCCAAAGAAAGCGTGCAGGCATTGTTGCATGAGATTGGCTATACTGACACAAACTTAAAACAGGTATTACCGGTGTTTCGTGCACATTACCAGCAGTATCTGAGGGAAAAGAAAGTTTTTCCGCATGAGATGGGACTGTTGCTTGGATATCCGCCGGAGGATGTAAAAGGATTCATCCGCAATCAGGGGAAAAACTATTTGTATTCGGGGTACTGGAAAGTATACGACAGACCACATGAAAAAATCCGGCTGTTTAAAAAATATGAACATTCCAGAGAAAAACTGATCCAGCTTTTGTCATATGGAATGCGCATTGAAGAGATTATTGCGATTTGCAGCAATACGGAAATCTGGCAGCTGGTTGATTGTGACTGTCAATATGCATCATAACATTATAAAAAGAAAAGGAGAATTTAAAATGAGTAAGATTTCAGTTGTATTTTGGACACAGGGTGGAAACACAGAAAGCATGGCAAATGCCGTCGTGGAAGGAATCAAAGAGGCAGGCAAAGAGGCGGAAGCTGTATTTGTCAGTGATATGAACATTGATGAGTTAAAGGGAGAGGGTGTATTTGCATTAGGATGTCCTGCCATGGGAGCAGAAGTACTCGAAGAGAGTGAGATGGAGCCGTTTGTTGCAGACGTGGAAGGATTTGCTTCCGGAAAGAAGATTGGACTGTTTGGTTCTTACGGATGGGGTGACGGCCAGTGGATGCGTGACTGGGAAGCACGTATGAGCGGAGCCGGCGCAACGATCGTAGGAGGAGAAGGTGTCATCTGTCAGGAAGCTCCGGATGCAGATGCGATTGAACAGTGCAAGGCACTTGGAAAAGCGCTTGCAAACGCTTAATAACAGAAAAATTTTGTGTGCTGGCACCTGAGTATTTTAGGGAGAAAAATGTCGGATAAGCTGAAAAAATATTATTTTGTTATTGACAACTTATGCTCGTTAGCATATACTAACTGACGTAAGAGATGGAAATGATTCTCAATAAAGTCGCTTGCACGCGGCGGAAAGCAGGAGGATGTTTTTATGATGCCTTTAACAATGTGCAAAGCAGGAGAAGAGAATGAGATCAAAAAGATCGGTGGAAAAGAAGAAACAAGACGCCATCTTGAGAATCTTGGTTTTGTTGTCGGGGGAAAAGTGGCTGTGATATCTGAAACGGATGGAAACATGATCGTGAATGTGAAAGAAGCGCGTGTTGCTATCGGTAAGGATATGGCAAATAAAATAATGATTTAGAAAGGGAGCAGCGATGAAGACATTAAAAGATGCAAAAGTTGGCGAGACTGTCAAAGCTACAAAACTGACAGGCGAAGGACCTGTAAAACGTCGTATCATGGACATGGGAATTACCAAGGGCGTAGAGATTTATGTCCGTAAAGTAGCCCCGCTCGGAGATCCGGTGGAAGTTACGGTCAGAGGTTATGAACTGTCCCTGCGTAAAGCAGATGCTGAAATGATCCAGGTAGAGTAATTTTTTTTTACCATAAGGTTAGTAACGGCTTACAAAAACTAGCAGGTGCTTACAGAAACTAGCGATTTCAAATTTTAGCAAGGTTGATAAAACAAAGGTGCGCCAGCACAGAAAAGAGGAGAATTATGGCAGTGAAAATTGCATTGGCAGGAAATCCAAACTGCGGAAAAACGACATTGTTCAATGCATTGACCGGTTCCAATCAGTTTGTTGGTAACTGGCCGGGTGTAACAGTAGAAAAAAAGGAAGGACGTCTGAAGGGTCATAAAGATGTTACCATCATGGATCTTCCGGGAATTTATTCTCTTTCCCCATACACCCTGGAGGAAGTGGTGGCAAGAAATTATCTTGTTGCAGACAGACCGGATGCAATCATCAATATTGTGGACGGTACAAATATTGAGCGTAACTTATATCTTTCTACACAGATCATGGAACTTGGTATTCCGGTAATCATGGCAGTAAACATGATGGATATCGTTGCCAAGAATGGTGATGTGATACATATCGATAAGCTGAGCCAGAAACTGGGCTGCGAAGTTGTTGAGATTTCCGCTCTGAAAGGAACAGGAATTACAAAGGCAGCAGAAAAGGCCGTTGCTCTCGCACAGCAGAAGAAGAAAGTCACACCTGCACATGCGTTCTCATCAGAGGTTGAGGATATCATTGCAAAGGTAGAGGATAAGATCAGCTCGGATATTCCACAGGAACAGAAGCGGTTTTTCGCAATCAAACTTCTGGAAAAAGACGATAAGATTTCTGAACTCTTAAGTCTGATGCCAGATGTATCTGCAGAGATCAAGGAACTTGAGGATCATTTTGATGATGATACCGAGTCAATCATTACCAATGAGCGTTATGTATACATTTCTTCCATCATTGGAGAGTGTCTTACAAAAGCAAAGAAGGGTGAGAAACTTTCCACTTCGGATAAGATTGACCGTATTGTTACGAACCGTTTTTTTGCACTTCCGATTTTTGCATTGGTTATGTTTATCGTATATTATGTATCTATCACAACAGTTGGTGGATTCCTTACCGATTGGACAAATGATACATTGTTTGCCGAGTGGATTGTTCCGGGAGCAAGAACCTTACTTGAGAACATTCACTGTGCCGGCTGGCTGACAGGACTTGTCGTAGATGGTATCATCTCCGGTGTGGGTGCTGTACTTGGATTCGTACCGCAGATGCTGGTACTGTTCATTTTCCTGGCATTCCTTGAGTCCTGTGGATATATGTCACGTATCGCATTTATCATGGACCGTATTTTCCGTAAATTCGGATTATCCGGAAAATCATTCATCCCAATGCTGATTGGTAGTGGATGCGGTGTTCCTGGTGTTATGGCTTCCCGTACGATCGAGAACGACCGTGACCGCAAGATGACAATCATGACAACAACATTCGTACCTTGTGGAGCAAAACTTCCAATCATTGCTTTGATCGCAGGTGCATTCTTCCATAATTCCGGATGGGTTGCATGGAGTGCTTACTTTGTAGGTGTTGCAGCAATTATCTGTTCCGGTATTATCTTAAAGAAAACAAAGATGTTCGCAGGAGAACCTGCACCATTCGTTATGGAGCTTCCTGCATATCACTGGCCAACCGTTGGAAACGTACTCCGCAGCATGTGGGAGCGTGGATGGTCTTTCATCAAGAAAGCAGGTACAATTATCCTGTTATCAACAATTGTTTTATGGTTCTTAATGAACTTCGGATGGAGCAACGGAACCTTTGGAATGCTTGATTTCGACGGATTAGAGGGTGCTGCTCTTGAGGCTGCCCAGGCAGAATGTGTTCTTGCAAAAGTTGGTTCTGCAATCGCATGGATCTTCGCACCACTTGGCTGGACCAAGGCTGGTAACGGCTGGAAGATGGCAGTTGCTGCTGTATCCGGTCTGATCGCAAAAGAGAACGTTGTAGCTACGTTCGGACAGTTATTCGGTTTTGCAGAAGTTGCAGAAGATGGTTCCGAAATCTGGAAGTCACTGTCTTTGGTTATGACTCCGGTTGCCGCTTATGGTTTCTTGGTATTCAACCTGTTATGTGCACCATGTTTCGCAGCTATGGGTGCGATCAAGCGTGAGATGAACAACGTGAAGTGGTTCTGGTTTGCGATCGGATATCAGTGTATCTTAGCTTACATTGTTTCCCTGTGTATCTACCAGATCGGTACACTGATCACAGTTGGTACATTCGGTGTTGGTACCGTTGTAGCATTCTTACTGATCATCGGATTTATTTATCTGCTGTTCCGTCCTTATAAGGAGAGTAACACATTAAACTTTGACGCAAAGAAAACTGTGTCAGCAAAATAGAAAAAGAAGAGATGCCAAATGATGCAGAGAGAAATGATTATTCAAAAACTGAAGGAATCAGGCTGTAGGATTACCAAGCAGCGGCTGATGCTGCTGGATATTATCCTTGAGGAAGATTGTTCCTGCTGTAAGGAAATCTATTTCAAGGCATCAAAGGTAGATCCAAAAATCGGCGTTGCAACCGTTTACCGCATGGTAAACGCAATGGAGGATATCGGAGCCATTAAGTGTATGCGCGGATTTCAATTGGCGGGTTCTGAATAGTTGAAAAAGGCGGTTTGTCGAAAGATAGGCCGCTTTTTTTCGTTCATAAGAAATAAAAAGTATACAGGCTTGCAGTTTAAAGCTTCCTATAATATAATGTATTGCGATAGGAAAAATAGGATAAAAGGAGCTTGATATATGTTAACACAGTTTTCCAGAACAGAATTACTGTTAGGTAAAGAGGCTATGGAGCGGTTGAAAAATGCTCGTGTGGCAGTGTTTGGAATCGGCGGTGTGGGCGGATATGTCTGCGAAGCATTGGTCCGGACAGGCGTAGGCGCATTCGATCTGATTGACGATGATAAAGTATGTCTGACAAATCTGAACCGTCAGATTATCGCAACAAGAAAGACGGTTGGGAAATATAAAACAGAAGTTATGAAAGAGCGCATGCTCGAAATCAATCCCGATGTGAAGGTGGAGATCCATGACTGTTTTTTTCTGCCGGAAAATGCAAAGGACTTTCCTTTTGAAGAATATGATTATATTGTGGACGCGGTAGATACGGTCACTGCAAAAATTGCACTTGTAATGAAAGCAAAAGAGATGGACATTCCCATCATCAGCAGTATGGGGGCTGGAAACAAGTTAGATGCCAGTAAATTTGAAGTGGCAGATATTTACAAGACCAGTGTATGTCCGTTAGCAAAAGTTATGCGCAGAGAGTTAAAGAAACGGGGCGTAAAGAAATTAAAGGTTGTGTATTCTAAGGAAGAACCGATCAAACCGGTAGAGGATATGGCGATTAGCTGCCGCTCAAACTGTATCTGTCCGCCGGGAGCAAAGCACAAGTGTACGGAGCGTCGGGCGATTCCGGGAAGTGTGGCCTTTGTGCCATCGGTAGTCGGACTGATCATTGCCGGGGAAGTGGTTAAAGATCTCGTCAAAGACTGTTAAAATAGGAAGAAAGAACGACTTGCGGTTTCCTTTTTGATATGTGATACTATAAAGGTAGAACAACATACAGATAGAAAGGGAAAAATTATGAAAACAAATGGAACCAGAAGAATTGTAACTTTTATGCTGGCACTGGTGCTGGTGTTCACAACGGTATGTGTTGGCACAACAGAAGTTGAGGCAGCAGAGAAGTTTACTACAATTATTGCACCTACACAGACAGAACAGGCGACAGCAGGAACAGAAGTAAAGACACCGTTTTCTCTGACCAAAAGTTATGGATTTGTTGCACAGATCGTGACAGAAGCACCTGTCGATATGACAATTACGGTATACGACAGTGTGGGAAATAAAGTACAGCGGGCAGATAACCCTTATCAGATATCATCATCTTCTACCAGCTGGGAGTATGAAGAAGGTGTGTATTATTTTGTAGATCCTGTTCCAAATGTGGATGCCGGGGATTACTATTACGGAATTACATTTTCACAGAGTACAAAATATCTTTTATACATGTATCAGTACAATGGTGGTGCAAAGATCAGCAATGCCAATGCGGTTGTTACCAAAGGATACACCAAGAAGCTTTCTGTTACCGGAGCAAAGGTAAAAGCATGGAAGTCTAAAGATTCCAAAATTGCCAAAGTAGATAAGAATGGTAAAGTAACCGGCGTCAAAGCTGGAAAAACAACGGTTTATGCTGTGACAGAAGATGGAGAGAATCTGACCTGTAAGGTAACCGTAAAGGAAAATAAATTTTCATCCGTAAAGTTAAGCAGTAGCGATGTGGATTACAATAAATGTGTGATGGAAGTTTATAAAGCTTCTTTTGATAAGTCTGGAAATCTTGTTATGACAGCTAGAATTGTCAATAATACGACAGACTATATTACCGCATTGAAGGATGTCAACATTGTTGTGAAAGATGCTAGTGGAAAAACGATTGGTACGTATAAAACGAGCAGATACAATGTTACCGTTTCTTCTTATTCGACAAAAGATGTTAAGTTCACATTGAAAAAGTCTTCTTTGAAGAAAAAGAAATTTGATTTGCGTAATGCTACGATCACCAGAAAGGGCGGCGCGTATTACTATCGTTAATCATTGAAAAAGAAAAGGCGTCCGGAAAAAAAGGACGCCTTTCTCATAGAAAAAGCAGATGACGGGAATCGAACCCGCCTCCCCAGCTTGGGAAGCTGGTATTCTACCGATGAACTACATCTGCGTTTCGTATTTTATTATAGCACATTTTTGAAAAAAGTCATCAGGGGAAAAGGAAAAAATCAAAAAAAATCAAAAATAGGTAAAATTGGTTTGCTTTTGTAATTAAATAGTGTTAAACTGAAAGCATAAAAGCCAAAGACGGCGTACCTCAGTGAGGTGCGTCGTTTTTTATTTCATAGGAAATGTCGTTTGGTGTTAAATTCCTATGAAATAAAAAATTATAGGAGAAACACAAATGAAAACATTAGAAACCAACGATTGGATTATTTTAAACACAATCATTTATAAAGTCTATACGATGGAAGATTTTGATGAAATGCGAAAAGAACTGTTAGAACAGTTAAAACTGCTGGTGGATTTTGACAGTGCTGATTTTTATCTGGCATCCGTGGAGGATGAAAAGAAACTGGACCGGCCGGTGATGTATAATTGCGACAGTAATCTATCGGAAGAATATGAGGAACTGGATTACAGCAGAGGGATTATGCTCAGCGGGAAATCGCTGATTTATCGGGAGACGGATATTATCAGTGATGAGTCGCGTGTGGAAATGGAATATTATAAGAAGGTATATAAGCCCAATAACTGGCATTATTCGCTGCAGGTTGTGATCGCAAAAGATCATCATTTCCTCGGTACAATTACGTTTTATCGTACCATTGGAAAGGAAAATTTTAAATACGATGACATTTTTGTTCTCGATATGCTCAAAGACCATCTGGCCTATCGGATGGAAAAGCATCAAAGACGGGCAGGGGAGGAAGGAGAAAAGCTTACGGTAACGCAGGCCGTGGAACAATATGGACTGACGCGGCGGGAGGATACGATCCTTCGAAATCTGATGCAGGGAAAGGAAAATCCGGTGATCTGCGAGGAACTGACCATCAGCACCAATACGCTCAAAAAACATATTTTAAACATATACCGGAAACTGGGAATACGCAATCGTGTACAACTGTTTAAAATGATCCGGGAGCATGATGAAGCCGGATAGAAGTTATAGGAATTGAGACTTGTTCAGGGCAGAGTACAATGCTATAATGAGGAATGGATTTTACGCAACAATTCAAGAATTGGAGAAATGGCATGTACCGAAAAACTGTAGAGGAATTGCAAAAGGACCAGAGAGAAAAGCTGGTCATCGATATAAGAAGTGAGCAGGATTATATAAAGGAAACTTATCCCGGCGCAAAACATATTTTCTGGGAAGAATTTATGGAGCACATTGGGGAGATCCCGAAGGAGCTGCCAGTGTATCTGTTTTGCTATACCGGGCAAAGAAGCGATGAAATTGCGGAAGATTTGTCAGAACAAGGGTATGAGATTTACAGCATTGAGGGAGGATACCGTTCCTATCTGCGCAAGAAACTGGCCGATTTTATGAAGGAAGATGACGGGACTGCAGAACGATTAGCAGACAAGGCTGCTGATGCGGAACGAAGCATTATTAAAAAATTTAAAAAGACCGTATGGAGACCTTTTACAAAAGCGATCAATGCGTATGAAATGATACAGGATGGAGATAAGATTGCAGTGTGCATATCCGGAGGAAAGGATTCCATGCTCATGGCAAAGTTATTTCAGGAGCTGGAACGGCACGGAAAGAAAAATTTTGAAGTTGTTTTTCTGGTTATGAATCCGGGATATAATGAGGTGAATTACCAGACAATATTAAATAATGCGAAAATGCTCAATATTCCGATTACGGTGTTCCGGACAGAAATTTTTGATACGGTTGTGGATATTACGGATTCCCCGTGCTATCTTTGCGCACGGATGCGCAGAGGGTATCTGTACAGTAAAGCACGGGAATTAGGATGCAATAAGATCGCGCTTGGACACCACTTTGACGATGTCATCGAGACCATTGTGATGGGAATGTTGTACGGTGCGCAGATTCAGACGATGATGCCGAAGCTGCACAGTACAAATTTTGAGGGAATGGAACTGATCCGCCCGCTGTATCTTGTGAGGGAAGCGGATATCATTCACTGGGCACAGTACAATGACCTGCATTTCATTCAGTGTGCCTGTCGTTTTACCGAAGGGTGTGCATCCTGTGGAGGAACAGAAAAAGGGTCAAAGAGAGCAGATGTGAAGCGTCTGATCCATAGTCTTGAACAGGAGAATCCTTATGTAGCTAAAAATATTTTCCGCAGTGTGGAGAATGTAAATTTAAATACCGTGATTGGATATAAAAAAGATGGGGTAAGACATCATTTTCTGGATACCTATGACGATGCTGCAAACCCAAACAAAGAATAAAAAACCGGATACCGTAATTTGCGATAAACAAAAAGCGGTATCCGGTTCTATTTATGTATTCGTATATTCCGGCAGGAAAGATTATTCTGCGTCTTTTGGCAGATGAAGATGTTTCTTGATAGCCGCAAAACTTTCGGCACTGATCACATGCTCAATACGGCATGCATCTTCTGTAGCTACTTTCGGATCGACACCCAGCGCGACCAGTCCTTTGGAAAGCAGCTCATGCCGCTCGTAGATCATTTCTGCGATGGCACGTCCTTCGTCTGTCAGATATATAAATCCGGCGTCTGTGACCGTGATCTGATTTTTTTCACGGAGATTTTTCATGGCGATACTGACACTTGATTTTTTAAAGCCAAGTTCATTGGCAATGTCAACGGAACGCACCACCGGAAGTTTTTTACTTAATATTAAAATAGTCTCTAAATAATTCTCGGATGATTCCGTACTATGCATGATTGATTCCTCCCAATGTTACCTTTTGTTTCATTAAGTAGGATTATAACATAATCTGCGTAAATGGTCTAGCAAAAAAATTAACAAAAGTTGTTGACAACTAATGGGAGTTAGGATATACTAACATTGAATCAGAAAAACGTATGGATAGTCCTCTTTGTTTGATGGAAGGAGTGGTAGTAATGGGTACCGCAATTGTATTAATCATCTTGTTAGTAGTGGTTTCTCTTGTGATTAGAAGCATCATCAAAGACAAAAAAAATGGAAAATCCATAACCTGTGGTGGTGACTGCAAGAACTGTCATGGGTGCCATTAATTAAATGTTCAACATACTTTATTGCAAAGAGACTGGCTTGTGCCGGTCTTTTTGTCGTTGCCTGGTTCCGGGAGAGGACGTGCAAAGCTGTTGAATCCCCTGGGTGTGAGTGTTATAATGATTCAGGCAAATAAATATAAAGGAAAAGGGATTATGAGAAAATTACTGATTTATCTGAACGAATACCGCAAAGAATGTATTCTGGCGCCGCTGTTTAAGCTGTTAGAAGCATCTTTTGAGCTGATTGTTCCGCTTGTTGTGGCAGCGATTATCGATCATGGAATTGCGGCATCAAACAAGTCTTATATTTTTAAGATGGGAGGCGTTATGGTGCTGCTTGCACTGATTGGACTGGCATGTTCGATTACGGCACAGTACTTTGCGGCGAAAGCGGCGGTAGGGTTTTCTACCAAAGTCCGCTATGCACTGTTTTCCCATATTCAGAAACTGTCTTTTTCGGAAATGGATACCATTGGGACTTCTACGCTGATCACACGTATGACCAGCGATATCAACCAGACGCAGTCGGGCGTCAATATGGTACTCCGGCTGTTTTTAAGGTCTCCGTTTATTGTATTTGGTGCCATGATCATGGCATTTACCGTGGATGTAAAGGCAGCGCTGATTTTCGTCGTTACAATTCCACTTTTGTCGGTTGTTGTTTTTTCCGTGATGCTTGTCAGTATTCCGCTGTTTAAGAAAGTACAGCGCGGGCTTGATGAAGTTCTCGGACACACGCGGGAAAATTTAGACGGTGCCCGTGTCATCCGTGCCTTTAACAAGCAGGAAGAGGAAACGAAGGATTTTAATGAGAGCAACGCTTATCTGACAAAGATTCAGATGCTGGTAGGAAGAATTTCCACATTGATGAACCCTCTGACTTATGTGATTATTAATTTCGCAATTATTGCGGTGATCTGGGTCGGAGGCCGGCAGGTTGACATCGGACGGATCAGTCAGGGTGAGGTGATTGCACTGGTAAACTATATGTCACAGATACTGGTGGAGCTGGTAAAACTTGCAAATCTGATCATTACCATCAATAAGGCGATTGCCTGTGGAAACCGTATTCAGGAGGTGCTTGAGGTAGTACCGACGATTACGGATTCTGTCACAGAGACAAAGAAAAGCGCATCCGGTGAACTGGAGGTGGAATTTTCCCATGTTTCCATGAAATATGCGGGAAATGCGCAGGATTCTCTTACAGATATTAATCTGAAAGTGAAAAAAGGACAGACAATCGGAATTATCGGTGGAACCGGTTCCGGTAAAAGTTCGGTGGTCAACCTGATCCCGCGTTTTTACGATGTATCCCAGGGAAGTATAAAAGTTGCGGGAACCGATGTGCGTGAGTATCCGCTTGCGGATCTGCGGCAGCGCATTGGTGTTGTCATGCAGAAAGCCGTATTGTTTCAAGGAACGATTGCACAGAATCTGCGCTGGGGAAATCCGGATGCGACAGAGGAACAGTTGTGGCATGCGATTGAAGTGGCTCAGGCAGCGGATGTGGTAAAGGGAAAAGAAGGCGGTCTGGATTATGTGATTGAACAGGGCGGACGAAATCTCTCCGGCGGACAAAAGCAGCGTCTGACGATTGCCCGTGCCGTTGTAAAAGATCCGGAGATTCTGATTCTCGATGATAGTGCATCGGCACTGGATTTTGCCACCGATGCGCGCCTGAGGGCCGCACTGCGTAATCTGCAGGGAAATAAAACCATATTTATTGTTTCCCAGAGAACTTCCTCCATCCAGTTTGCAGACCAGATACTGGTGATGGATGACGGACAGGCAGTGGGACTGGGAACGCATGAGGAGTTGCTTGAAAACTGTGAAATTTATCGTGAGATTTATGAATCTCAGTTTAAGAAAGAAGATCTGAGAAAGAACGGAGGTGCAGGAAATGTCTAAGCAGAAGAACATGACCGGACAGATTGCAACCCTGAAAAAAGTGATGCATTATCTGAAACACTATATTCCCATACTGATTCTGTCTGTTGTGCTGGCAACGGTGACAGTGGCACTGACTCTGTATTTCCCGATTCTGACCGGACGGGCGATTGACCTGATTCTGGACAAAGGAAATGTGGATTTTCCGGGGATTCTTGCAATTGCAAAAGAAGGCGCAATTGTAATTGGCATCACGGCTGCGGCACAGTGGATTATGAATATGTGCAATAACCGTATGACATACAATATTGTCCGTGATATCCGAAGGGATGCGTTTGAGAGGATCGAGCATCTGCCGTTGTCTTATATTGACAGTCATTCCCATGGGGACATGGTCAGCCGTATCATTGCGGATGTGGACACGTTTGCGGATGGTCTGCTGATGGGATTCACACAGCTGTTTACCGGTCTGGCAACGATCATCGGTACTTTGCTGTTTATGCTCTTTGTCAATGTTAAGATTACGGTAGTGGTTGTGCTTCTGACACCGATTTCTTTGTTTGTGGCTGGCTTTATTGCAAAAAAGACGTATTCCATGTTTCAGCTGCAGACGCAGACGAGAGGAGAACAGACAGCGCTGATTGAAGAGATGGTCGGAAATCAGAAGGTCGTACAGGCATTTTGCCATGAAAAGGAAGCACTCGGACAGTTTGCGGATGTAAATGACCGTCTGCAGAAATATTCGCTGCGGGCAACCTTTTTTTCGAGTCTGGTGAACCCGAGTACACGTTTTGTTAACAGTCTGGTATATGCAGCTGTGGGAATTACGGGAGCACTTGCCGTTATTCTGACAGGCGGAGCATTTTCTGTCGGAAATCTTTCCTGTTTTTTGTCTTATGCAAATCAGTATACCAAGCCGTTTAATGAGATTTCGGGGGTTGTGACAGAACTGCAGAATGCTCTGGCATGTGCGGCGCGTTTCTTTGAACTGATTGAGGCAAAAGAAGAAGAGCCGGATGCAGCAGATGCGTATCAGTTAGAACAGGCAGACGGAACGGTAGACATTGACCATGTGTATTTTTCCTATGTGCCGGAGCAGAAGCTGATCGAGGATTTTAATCTGCATGTACAGCCGGGACAGAGGATTGCCATTGTCGGCCCAACCGGATGTGGAAAAACGACACTGATTAATCTTTTGATGCGTTTTTATGATGCTGATTCCGGGCATATCCAGGTGAGCGGACATGATGTGATGCACATGACCAGACACAGCCTGCGGAAAAATTATGGAATGGTATTACAGGAAACGTGGCTGAAAAAGGGAACCATCCGGGAGAATATCTGTATGGGAAAACCGGATGCAACCGAGGAAGAAATGATTGCAGCGGCAAAAGCAAGCCATGCACACAGCTTTATCCGCAGACTGTCGAAAGGGTATGATACTGAGATTACAGAAGATGGGGGCAATCTGTCACAGGGACAAAAGCAGCTTCTTTGTATTACCCGTGTCATGTTATGCCTTCCGCCGATGCTGATTCTTGACGAGGCTACTTCCTCTATTGATACAAGAACGGAAATCCGTATACAGAAGGCATTTCTGACGATGATGAAGGGACGTACAAGTTTCATTGTGGCGCATCGTCTTTCCACGATCCGGGAGGCAGACAGTATTCTGGTCATGAAAGACGGAAAGATTATCGAACAGGGAAATCATGATACCCTGCTGGCACAGAACGGCTTTTATGCAACGCTGTATAACAGTCAGTTTGATCAGGGTTAAAGCCCGGTATCGGCTTTATAAGAGTATGCATTGGAGATGCGTGTGTTTTCTGCCGTCAGCGTAACCGGTTCCCGGTAATAGGCAATTACCGGAGTGCCGACCTGTAGAGTCTGAAACAGTTTTTTTGCCTTTTTCGGAGGCACATTGATACAGCCGTGAGAACCGGAAGTTTTGTAGATCTCTTTGCCAAATGTGCTGCGCCAGCTTGCATCGTGGATGCCGACATTGTAGGCAAACGGCATGAAATATCTGACATTGGACGCATAATTTTCGCCGACAAGTGTGGCATCTTTCTGTTTGTATGCAATCTTAAAGATGCCATCCGGTGAGCCGTTTCCGCGGCTGATGTTTCCCGAAACAATGCCGGTGTCTGTGACAAGTGATCCGTCCTTGTAATACCAGAGATGCTGGCTGGTATAGTCAATTTCCACATAAGTATTGCCGATATCATCCAGTCCGCTCTGCATGGCGCGCTGTTCATAGACAGGTTCCCGTTTTACAGGTTTTCCACCTTTTAAGTCTTTTAAGAGCTCTTTTTTTTCTTTGGATTTGTCAATTACCCAGCCGTAATCGCCACCGCCGATTTTTACGGTGTCCCCTTTGCTTGTCTTGAATTTCCGTACATCCCCATAGGTGTTGTAAGTACTTGCCAGATGCTGGACATAGGAAGTCAGCCGGGTATCATTGATGGAAACCGAGCCGTCTTTTTTGAGGTCAAGTAAAGACAGGATACCGGCTTTATCCAGCCCTTCGTCAGCTCCTTTGATTTCGTAGGTGACGGTTGCGGCCATATACCGGTCAAGCTGTGAAACCGTATCTGCAATCTGCTGGTCATCTGCTGTTACGGACGGTTTTTCGTAGCAGGCATCGGAAAGCGTGAGTGTAGTTTCCTGATCGTCTATGGCTTTTTGGATTTCTTTTATGATCTCATCGCGGATGGGGGTATTTCCTGGTGTCTCATTTACGATGGTATAATCATCATCCGTAATACGCAGATGTGCATTCTCCGGTGCTTCGATATAGGAAGGATCAAAGATAGCCAGCGCATCGGTCAGCTGGTTTAATGCAGTTTCATCGTAGTGAAAAGAACGGTTCAGATCTATTTGGTGTTTTTGAAACAGGGCAACCGGCCACAACAGGATTTTCTGCTGTTTTACAAGCGATTGTTCTTCACCGGAACGTTTGTAAGTATAGGAAAAGTCACTTCCGGAAAGTGTGTATTTGTTCCCTTTGCGATCCGTTATGTGCAGCTGGTAATTTTGCGCGGAAGCAATGTTTTTTGCTTCCAGATCATCCGCAGTCTGGTTGCCACAGGAAATCCCACCGATGGTTGTATGGGGGAAATAATGCCCGTGGTAATAAACACAAAAACCTGCATAGACGCCGATGACAGCTGCACCTGTACCGCAGAGAATGCCGCGGAGTACCCTCAAAGAGGTTGTTCGTTTTGCCATAAAACTCTCCTTTTTATGAGACGTGATCTGGTTTTAAATGAGGAACCGGCATATACACCGGTACACCGTTTTGATAGGTGAGAGAAACCTCTCCCTGGATTAACGGGTAAAGATAGTTGTAAAGCTCCTGACGGATATCGTTTCCGTGTGCATTGATCCATTCACGCGGGATGGATTTTGCCTCATTGGCAATGCCGCGGATCGGGGCATGGTCATAGGCTACCGCATATGGGGTATTCGAGGTGCGCGTCAGGGTTACCATGGAGGCGGTTACACCTTCCTCAGCGAGCAAAACAGCATGTTCTCCGAGTGCAAATGCCTCTGACTGATCGGTAGCAGATGCCAGATGGGAGGCACAGCGCTGCAATACATTGATTTCTATGGAACGGACTTTGACGCCGATGTTTTCCTTGACCAGAAATTCAAGTGCTTTTCCGGCTCCGGAGAGCTGCTGGTGTCCGAACTGGTCAGCCACTGCTTTGGAAGCTGTGATGTAGTCTCCGTTTTTGTCACGGATTCCCTCGGATACGGCAACAATCACATTGTTTAATGTTTTTAATTTGTTCCGGATATCGGTCAGAAACTGCTCTTTGTCAAATGCAACTTCCGGGAGATAAATAAAATGCGGGGCAGTGTTGTAGTCATTTCGCGCCAGGGCGCTGGCAGCAGTGAGCCATCCGGCATCGCGCCCCATAATTTCTACGATAGTGACGCTTTTTACCGCGTAAATAAACGTATCGTGTGCAATTTCCAGCATTGTGGATGCAATGTATTTGGCGGCAGAACCGAATCCGGGTGTGTGGTCGATCATGCATAGATCGTTGTCAATGGTCTTTGGAACTCCGATAATCCGGATGTCGCTCTTGATTTTGGCGGCATAATCGGATAATTTAAGTACAGTATCCATGGAGTCATTGCCACCGATATAGAAAAAGGCTTTGATGTTTAATTTTGCAAACTGGTTGAAGATGAATACATAAGCAGAGTCGTCATCTTTGTAGTCCGGAAGTTTGTGCCGGCAGGAACCTAAATACATGGCCGGTGTAACTTTTAACCGGTTAAGGGTTTTTTCATCCGGGATCATCTGGGAAAGATTTAGATAACGCTCATTTAAAATACCGAGGATTCCATTGATTGCCCCGTAGCAGGTGTCGTACTTGCCGGACTTTTTTATTCCGGAGATGACTCCGGCGAGACTGGCGTTGATTGCTGCGGTTGGGCCGCCTGACTGTGCGACCATACAGTTTGACTGATTCATATGTAGCTCCTTAAAATGATATAATGTATGTGTACTTCATTGTAGAGGTTTTGGAAAGGAATCGCAAGTGAAACAAATGAAAAATCATAATTTCTATGACAATTGCATGCTGTGTCCGCGCACATGCGGGGCGCAGCGCAGTAAGGGAAAAACTGGAATCTGTGGGGTGACAGAGACATTAAAGGTAGCACGGGCGGCTCTGCATTTCTGGGAAGAACCGTGTATCAGCGGAACAAAAGGTTCGGGAGCCGTCTTTTTTTCCGGCTGTGCCCTGCACTGTGTGTTTTGTCAGAATGAGTCGATTGCACAGGGGACTGCGGGAAAAGAAATCACACCGGAACGGCTGGTGGAGATTTTTCTGGAACTGCAGGAACAGGGGGCGAACAATATCAATCTGGTTACACCGGGGCAGTATGTGCCGCATATCATCCGGGCGGTAGAACAGGCGAGACGGCAGGGACTTGCGGTTCCTATTGTATACAATACGGGAAGCTATGAGAATGTGGATACCATCAAGGCACTGGAAGGAATCGTGGATATTTATCTTCCGGATTTTAAGTATATGGACCCGTTTCTTGCGGCAAAATATTCCCATGCACCAGATTATCCGCAGACAGCAAAGGCTGCAATTGCAGAGATGGTGCGTCAGCAGCCCCGGCCGGTGTTTGCGTGGGAAGAAAAAGGAGGCGAAGACGTGCCGAAGGAAGCCTGCGAGAAAGCTGTGATGAAGAGGGGTGTGATTGTGCGCCAGCTGCTTTTGCCCGGATGTCTGAAAGATGCCAGAAACATTGTCCGGTATTTATATGAAACATACCAGAATAAAATCTATGTGAGTCTGATGAGCCAGTACACGCCGCTAGAACATGTCAGAGATTATCCGGAACTTGCGCACCGGGTGAGCCGGCGCACATATGACCGCTATGTGGACGCTGCGATTGCGCTTGGAATTACCCAGGCTTTCATTCAGGAGCCGGGGGTGGCAAAAGAAAGTTTTATTCCGGATTTTTCAAATGCAGAAGGCGTGTGAAATAATTGGAAAAATGTGTAAAATTGACTGGTTTTTTGACAGATATTGTAGTACCATAGATACATATAAGAGGAGTAATCAGGGAGGTATATGATATGGCAGAAAAGCCGGCAGGACATATTCTGATCGAATGCCCGAATACCATTTTTCATCTGTATGCCCGTGATGAGGGAGAGTTATCAAAAATTGAGACCTTTCTGCGCAATATCCGCGGAATCAAGCGGCTTGGGCTGAATGATATTTATATATGGTGCAATCGTCAGGGAATTTTATATGTTACAAAATTTCATTATCGCAAGGATTTTTCCCTGTGGTTTAATATGAAATCCTACTATCTGTATTTTTTACAGAAATTCCGTTATCAGTTTGCGCAGTATGCGGGATAAATATTTGTGGTTACTGTGTATGAGAGACCGTCAGTGGATTGCACTGCGGTCTTTTTTCTTATATAATGAGGAAACAGGAAAAGCCTGAAACGAAAAAGGAGAGTGAATATGAGATTTCCGGAATTTTTAAAAGAACATGGAACGATCGGATTTGTCGCGCCGTCATTCGGCTGTGCGACAGAACCTTATTATACAGCATTTGCACATGCAAGAGAACGGTTTGGGCAGATGGGATATCATACACAGATGGGGCCGAATTGTCTGGTGGATAAGGGAATCGGGATCAGCAACGACCCGGCATTATGTGGCAAAGAACTGAATGAAAGCTATTGCGGAACCGAAAATGACGTCATTATTTCCTGCGGTGGCGGGGAGCTGATGTGTGAAGTTGTTCCGTATATTGATTTCGCAGGGATTGCGCAGGCGAAGCCAAAGTGGTATATGGGGTTTTCCGATAATACCAATTTTACGTTCTTATCTGCAACGATTGCAGATACGGCCGCCATTTACGGACCGTGCGCAGCCGCGTTTGGAATGGAACCGTGGCATCCGGCCGTGCAGGACGCACTGGATCTGCTCTGCGGAAAGATTACCCGTGTGCATAATTATGATCTGTGGGAGAAAGAATCTGTCAAAGATGAAGAACATCCGCTGGCGCCGTATCATGTGACGGAGCCTGTGGAACTGAAAGTATTTCCACAGGGAGCCGAAAATGTTACAATGGAGGGAAGACTGATCGGCGGATGTATGGATTGTCTGGTAAACCTTCTCGGTACGCGCTTTGATCACGTAAAAGAATTTCAGGAGCGGTATAAAGAGGATGGATTTCTCTGGTTTCTGGAAGCCTGTGATCTGCATGTGATGTCCATCCGCCGTGCCATCTGGCAGATGAAAGAGGCCGGATGGTTTTCGCATGTGAAGGGATTTCTGATCGGACGGCCAGTGTGTTTCGGAGAAGAAGCATTCGGGATTGATCATTACCGGGCAGTAACCGATCTGCTGGCAGAGTATCAGGTTCCGGTGATCATGGATCTGGACATCGGACACATGGCTCCTATGATGCCGGTTGTTACCGGGGCCATGGCAAAAGCACATGTGCAGGGAAATACATTTGTTCTGGATTATGAATGGAGGTAAAAATGAAAGGTTTGAAAAAATATATGGCAGGTATTCTTGTGGCAGGCATGGTTCTTGGAAGTGCAGCAGTTCCGGCACCGGTGTATGCGACAGAGGCAGAGGATGCACAGGAAGATAACGGGGATGATGTGGAAATTACACTGGACGACAAGCCATATCTGGCGCTCGGAGCGGATCTGACTGCAGACCAGCAGCATACCGTGTTATCTTATATGGGGATCGAAGCGGCGGATTTTGATAAATATGATGTGGTTTATGTGAGCAATGCAGAAGAACATCAGTATCTGGATTCTTATGTTCCGAAAAAACAGATCGGAACGAAAGCGCTTTCTTCCGTGCTGGTTTCCCTGGCAGATTCCGGTAACGGGCTGAAGGTATCCACATACAACATTAATTACTGTACGGCGGGCATGTACAAGAACGCACTTGCCACTGCAGGGGTGGAAGATGCCAATGTGATTGTTGCGGGACCGTTTCCGCTTTCCGGGACGGCAGCACTGGTCGGAACGTTTGAGGCATATGAAAAACTGACCGGAAAGGAACTGGATGAATCGGTTGTGGATGCTGCAATGGATGAACTTGTCACAACCGGAGATCTTGAGCAGAGCATTGACGGCGATTCCAATGATGTGGAGGCGATGATTGCAGATCTGAAAGGGCAGATTGCCAGTGGAAAGATCAAAACGCCGGAGGAGATTGAACAGGCGATTGAAAAACTTGCGGATAAATATGATCTGAAGTTATCGGATGATGACAAGCAGAAACTTCTTGGTCTGATGAAAAAACTGCAGGGACTGGACCTGAACTGGGATTCCATTAAAAATCAGGCATCTGCATGGGCTTCCCAGCTGCAGAATCAGCTTGCGGACAAGAATATCGGACAGAAGATAGCAGCCTTTTTTGAAAAGCTGTTTGATATGATCCGGAGTCTGTTTCAAAAATAAAAACATAAAATTTGAGTAAAGTGATTGTAAAAACCATGAGAAGTGTTTTATAATAAATCGAAGCATGTAAAAAAAAGAAGAACAAGAAAAGGAAACAGATATGAATGGCATAATGATTGTCCTGACACTTCTGAGTGGTGTTGCACTATTTCTTTATGGAATGTCTCTGATGGGAGACGGACTCAAACGTGTGGCAGGAAACCAACTGGAGCTTGTATTGTATAAGCTCACAAATACACCGATCAAAGGTGTACTTCTTGGAACGATAGTTACAGCGATTATTCAGTCATCTTCCGCAACGACCGTCATGGTTGTCGGATTCGTAAATTCGGGAATGATGAAAGTCGCACAGGCGATTGGAATTATCATGGGAGCAAATATCGGTACGAGTGTTACCGGATGGATTCTTTGTCTTTCCTATATTGATGGATCCAGCGGTATCGCACAGTTGTTGTCCACGGCAACCATTTCTGCCGTTGTTGCGATTATCGGTATTATTTTTAAGATGTTTGTCAAAAAGGCAAACTACAAAAATGTGGGAGATATCATGCTTGGTTTTGCAATCCTCATGGTAGGAATGCAGACGATGAGCGGGGCAGTTTCCCCGTTGAAAGATAACCCGCATTTCGTCAATCTTCTCACAAAGTTTGAAAATCCGTTTATGGGAATTATTGTGGGAATTGCGTTTACTGCAGTTTTACAGAGTGCTTCCGCATCCGTTGGTATTCTGCAGGCATTGTCCGTGACCGGAAGTATCAGTTTTGCGGCAGCACTTCCGATTACGATGGGAATTGGAGTAGGAGCGGCCTGCCCGGTACTGCTTTCTTCCATCGGTACAAATAAAAACGGAAAACGTACAGCCCTGATTTATCTGCTGAACGATCTGTTCGGTATGATTTTCTGGTCGATTGTCTTTTACAGTGTCAATGCTTTTGTACACTTTAAGTTTTTGAATATGACGATGAGCCCGATCAAGATCGCCATGATGAACTCTATTTTCCGTCTGGCAACAATCATAATTTTGCTTCCGTGCATTAATCTGATTGAGAAACTGGTATTCCGTCTGATCAAAGACGATCCGGAGGATCTGGAAGAGCAGGCAGATTTCGATCTCCTCGAAGAACGATTTCTGGCATATCCGGCACTTGCCATCGGACAGAGCCATACGGCGGTCAACGGCATGGCAAAGAAGGCACGCAAGAACATTAACCGTGCACTTTCGCTGTTAGGAGATTATTCACAGG
Source organism: Roseburia sp. TF10-5 (assembly GCF_003462365.1). NCBI lineage: Bacteria > Bacillati > Bacillota > Clostridia > Lachnospirales > Lachnospiraceae > Roseburia > Roseburia sp. TF10-5. The sequence goes on from NZ_QTYW01000006.1 coordinate 120,812, forward strand.
ATAAGTACAATAAAGTACAGGAAAAAGAAAACCTGATTGACAAATACGAGGACAAGCTTGGCACATATCTTATGCAGCTGACCGGACAGGAGATGTCTACCGTCCAGATGCAGCAGGTGTCCAAATTCCTGCACACGATCAGCGATTTTGAACGTCTGGGAGATCATGCAGTCAATATTTCTAAAGTTGCAAATGAAATTTCGGAAAAGAAGATTACGTTTTCTGAGTCGGCACAGAAGGAACTTTCCGTGCTTGAGGCAGCAGTCAGGGAGATTGTCGATCTGACAGTCGATGCTTTCTGCGAGGATGATCTGGAGCTGGCTGCAAAAATCGAGCCTTTGCGGGAACTGATCGGAATTTTGTGCAATGATCTCAAAAACCGGCATGTAACCAGACTGCGGGAAGGAAAATGTGAATTCCGGCAGGGATTTGCGTTTAATGATCTGCTGACGAATCTGGAAAGAATCGCAGCGCACTGTTCCAATGTTGCGGTAGCAATGATTGAGACGGAGACTTCGGAATTTGATACCCATGAGTATTTAAAGAGCGTCCGTCACATGAAAGACGATGCTTATCTGGAGTGCTTTGATTCGTATGCACGCAAATACAGTATTCCACCGACAAAAAAAGAAAAGAAAAATAAGTAGTTTTTCATCCCCCGGAAATTTCCGGGGGATTTTGTGTACCATTTATCGGACACTGAATATGAGATACTGTCTTCAACCAAAAAGAACGGGAAATAAAAGAAAGGAAGAAGACAAAATATGAAGGGATATGTGGTAGAAAACGGATATATGGGATATCTGGACGGAAAGTATGTTTTATTTGCAGATGAGAGCGATTATGAAGAGGTGTATGAGGAACAGTAAACGTTACGGTTCATGCAGTGCCGGAACACCACCGGGAAACCATGAAACTTCATTGAATTTCTGGTCTGCTTGTGGCATAATATAGATGTTAAGTTTCTGTACAGGAGGTGTCTGATATGAGAAACGAGATACAGGTTGCCGGACAACAGACCGGTATAAAATTACGCCCGTATGAACATCATGCAAAATATTACGAAACGGATCAGATGGGCATCATTCATCACAGCAATTATGTGAAATGGATGGAAGAAGCGAGAATGGATCTGATGGATCAGATGGGGCTGAGCTATAAACAGATGGAAGAAATGGAAATTATCAGTCCAGTTTTATCCATTGCGGTAGAGTATCACAGTATGGTACATTTTGATGATACCGTTGTGATTCAGACGAAGCTGGTGAAATATAACGGAATTAAGATGGAAGTCGAGTATGTGATGACGGACAAGGAAACCGGAGAACTGCGGACGACGGCGAGAAGCAGCCACTGCTTTTTGAACCGTTCCGGAAAACCGATTTCCCTGAAACGTTCTTATCCAGAACTTGATACGAAATTTTTTGAGATGAAGGAGGACATGCAATGATACCGGAAAGACTTGCTGCGCTCAGACAGGAAATGGAAAAAAGGGACATTGCAGTTTATATTGTGCCAACCGCTGATTTTCATGAATCGGAGTATGTTGGAGAATATTTTAAAGCAAGAAGATTTATTACCGGATTTACCGGTTCGGCCGGAACAGCAGTGATTACACGGACTAAGGCCGGACTGTGGACAGACGGAAGATATTTTGTGCAGGCGGCAAAACAGTTAGAAGGAACAACGGTCACACTGTACCGTATGGGAGAGGAACATGTTCCTACGGTTGATGAATATGTGGAACAGACGCTGAAAGAGGGAGAAACCATCGGATTTGACGGAAGGGTTGTCAATGGAAGATGGGGTGCAAAACTGCAGCAGATCGCAGAAAAGAAACACGGAAAACTTTATGTACAGGAGGATCTGATCGGACAGATCTGGAAAGATCGTCCGCCGATGTCCAAAGAACCTGTGTGGATTCTGGATGAAGCATACAGTGGAAGAAGTACAAAAGATAAGCTTGCCGCAGTCCGTGAAAAAATGAAGGAAAAAGGTGCAGAGGTGCATTTGCTGGCTTCTTTGTATGATATTGCGTGGCTTTTGAATGTACGTGGAAATGACATCAGTTATGTACCGGTTGTTCTTTCCTACCTGGCATTGACACAGGAACAGTGCATCTGGTTCCTGCAGGAAGAAGGTGCCGATGATACCCTGCGGGAATATCTGCAGAAGAATGGAATTACCACGCGTCCGTATGAGGCATTTTATGAGTATGTAAAAACACTGGAGAATCAGACGATTCTGCTTAATCGCGCTGTGGTTAATACAAAAATATGTAATAATCTGCCGGAGTCTGCACAGATAATAGATGCAGAAGATCCGACGCTGGAGATGAAAGCTGTCAAAAATGAGACAGAGATTTCCAATACGAGAAAAGCCCATGTAAAAGATGCAGTGGCAATGTGCAGATTCATGTACTGGCTGAAGAAAAATGTGGGGAAAATTCCAATGACGGAAATTTCCGCATCGGATTATCTGGAGAGTCTCCGCAGAGAACAGGAAGGCCTGCTGGATTTGAGCTTTGATACGATCTGCGGGTATGCGGATCATGGAGCAATCGTACATTATGCAGCAACACCGGAAAGTGATGTTCCACTGAAACCGGAGGGACTTCTTCTGGTGGATTCCGGAGGACATTATCTGGAAGGTACGACAGATATTACGAGAACATTTGCACTCGGACCGGTGACAGAAGAGATGAAAGCGGATTTTACCCGTGTATGCAGATCCAATATGAATCTGGCAAATGCCCGTTTCCTGTATGGATGCAGCGGGATGAATCTTGATATTATCGCGCGTGAACCGTTCTGGGAAGCCGGACTTGACTTTAAACACGGGACCGGACACGGTGTGGGATATGTGCTCAATGTGCATGAAGGACCGAATGCATTCCGCTATAAAGGAACTGAGGATCGTCCGGGGGGAGCTGTTTTTGAAGAAGGAATGGTAACTACGGATGAACCGGGAATTTATATCGAAGGAAAATACGGAATACGTCTGGAAAACGAATTAGTATGCCAAAAAGGCGAAAAAAATGAATATGGTCAGTTTATGTATTTTGAAAATCTGACCTATGTTCCGTTTGATCTGGATGCTATCGATCCGAAACAGATGACGGAGGTTGAAAAGAAACGTCTGAATGATTACCATGCCAATGTATACAAAGTTGTTTCCCCGTATCTGCAGGGAGAGGAACTGGCATGGCTGAAGGAGGCAACACGGGCAATATAAACCGTGGCCGGGAAGGAAATGTAAAGTAATGAGTGAAAAGCTGGTGCTGATTGATGGACACAGCATATTAAACCGTGCATTTTTTGGACTGCCGGATCTGACAAATTCCGAAGGTCTGCATACCAATGCCGTGTACGGATTCTTGAATATTCTTTTTAAAATATTAGAGGAGGAACAGCCGGATTATCTGACGGTTGCATTTGATGTTCATGCACCAACTTTTCGTCATAAAATGTATGAGGCATATAAGGGAACACGAAAACCGATGGATGATGCCCTGCGGCAGCAGGTTCCGCTGATGAAAGAAATGCTTGCGGCGATGGGGGTCTGTACCATTGAGATGGAAGGATACGAAGCCGATGATCTTCTCGGTACACTTGCCGGAATGGGAGAGCGTGCCGGGATGGAAGTTTCTGTCGTATCCGGGGACCGCGATCTGTTGCAGCTTGCTACGGATCATGTCAGGATTCGTATTCCAAAGACGAAGCGTACCGGAACAGAGATTGAAGATTATCTGGCGGCAGATGTCAAAGAACGGTATCAGGTGACACCGAAGGAATTTATCGACGTAAAAGCCCTGATGGGGGATACGGCAGACAATATTCCGGGTGTGCCGGGAATTGGAGAAAAAACAGCGACTGCGCTGATCGGACAGTATGGATGCATTGAGGAAGTTCATGCACATGCGGATGTGGTAAAGCCACCGCGTGCATCCAAAAATATTGTAGAATACTGGGATCAGGCAGTGATGAGCAAAGAACTTGCAACCATCATCACAGATGTTCCGGTGGATTATGATTTTGCCAATGCAAAGATAGACGGAAAGGCTTCTCTGTATACAGAGGAAGCCTATTTGCTGTGTAAGAGACTCGAATTTAAAAATCTTTTGAACCGGTTTACCGTGGACGCACCAAAAAACCATGCGGAAGAAAGTTTTCAGATCGTAAAGGATCAGAAGACGGCAGACCGGATCTGGAAAAAAGCCGAGGGAAAAGCGGCAGGCTTTTATGTGGTGGAGCAGGGAGTACAAAACCAGCAGCTTTCCCTGTTTGATACCGCAGAGGAACAGAAATTTGCCGGGCTTGCCATTTCGTTTTCGGAAGAAGACAATTATCTTATGGTGGCTTCACAGGAACTTCCGGCAGAAAAATTAAAACAGGATCTGCTGGAACGACAGGAACTGTATGCGGCAGATTTAAAGCCGGCGCTGGCTGCTTTTGATCTGCACAATGTACCGGAAGAAATGAGAACCCGTTTTTTTGACCGTACGATTGCAGCATACCTGCTCAATCCACTCAAGGGAGCGTATCCATACGAGGATATTGCAAAAGACTATCTGGGACTGATGATTCCGTCGAGAACAGATCTGCTTGGCAAACAGATGCCGGGGGATGTCATCACGGAAAAGGAAGCGGATGTGCTCCGGTATGCCTGCTGGGAATCTTATATTACATGGAAATCAGCCGCAGTTCTTAAGGAAGGACTTAAGGAACATGGGATGGAGCAGCTGATGCGCGAAATCGAGATGCCTCTGGTGTTTGTCTTATCGGATATGGAACAGGATGGAATCTGTATCGATGCCAATGCATTAAAAGAGTATGGTCAGAAACTGTCGGTTTCCATCGGGGAACTGGAACAGAAAATTTATGAGGAAGCGGGAGAGACGTTTAACATAAATTCTCCGAAACAGCTCGGCGTGATTCTTTTCGAAAAGATGCAGCTTCCGAATGGAAAAAAGACAAAGACCGGTTTTTCGACTTCTGCAGAAGTCTTGGAAAAACTTGCTGGAGATTATCCGATTGTTGCAGATATTCTGGAATACCGGAAACTTTCCAAACTTAAATCTACCTATGCAGATGGTCTGTCAAACTTTATTGATGCAACCGGAAAAATCCATACAACGTTCCATCAGACGATCACGGCAACCGGGCGATTGAGCAGTACAGATCCGAATCTGCAGAATATCCCGATCCGGATGGAACTTGGAAAGATGATAAGAAAAGTATTTCATCCAATGCCGGGAGATTTGTTTGTCGATTCCGACTATTCACAGATTGAATTGCGGCTTTTGGCACATATGTCCGGTGATGAGCAGCTGATTGAGGCGTTCCGCGAAAATCAGGACATTCATCGAAGTACGGCATCCAAAGTATTTCATGTACCATTTGATGAAGTGACAGACTTACAGAGAAGAAATGCCAAGGCTGTAAACTTTGGAATTGTATACGGCATCAGTGCCTATGGACTGAGTCAGGATTTAAATATAGGAACCAAAGAAGCGCAGGGATTTATCGACAGCTATTTTGAAACATATCCGAGGATCAAAGAATTTCTGGACAACACCGTAGCACAGGCAAAGGAAAAGGGATATACAAGAACTTTGTTTGGACGCATCCGTCCGATTCCGGAGCTGTCATCGGGTAATTTTATGACAAGACAGTTTGGCGAGCGTGTCGCCATGAATGCCCCGATTCAGGGAACGGCGGCGGATATTATCAAAATTGCCATGATCCGGGTACATGACCGTCTGATCCGGGAACCTTTCCGTTCGCGTCTGATTTTGCAGGTACATGATGAACTGTTGATTGAGACTGCGGAGGAAGAAAAGGAAAAGGTCATTGCACTTTTGGAAGAAGAAATGCAAAAAGCAGCCGATCTGAAAGTGGAACTTGCCGTCGGTACGGCATGCGGACAGGACTGGTATGAGGCTCATTAAGAAAAATATACGAAAAGGAACAAACCCGGGAGGTGATGGAATGCGGTTTATTGGAATTACAGGAGGGGTGGGAGCAGGAAAATCTGCCATACTCGCACATCTTGCGTCAAAGCCGGGTATCAGGGTTATGCTGGCAGATGAGATTGCACATGATCTGATGCAGCCGGGGACGGAATGTTTTCAAAAGTTAAAAGAAAAATTTGCCGGGGAAGACATTTACCAGCCGGACGGATCGTTTGACCGTGCGCAGCTTGCAGCTGTCATCTTTTCCGATGACCGGAAAAGAGAAGAACTGAATGCCATTGTACATCCGGCGGTCCGGGAATATGTTCTGCAGCAGAAAGAGGCAGAGGAACGGGCTGGAAAACTTTTTCTGCTGGTTTTGGAAGCTGCACTTCTGATCGAGGAACATTATGATGAAATCTGTGATGAACTCTGGTATATTTATACTACAGAAGAAAACCGGAGAGCTCGTCTGAAGGCATCAAGAGGGTATTCCGATGCACATGTGGACCGGATTTTTGCCAGCCAGCTGAGCGAGGAGGAATACCGCAGACACTGCCGGGTGGTAATAGATAATAACGGGACACTGGAAGAAACACTGACACAGACAGAGGAAGCGCTGAGGAGAGAAGCATATGAATAACGTATTTGGTTTGGATATAGGAACCCGCAATGTGGTGGGAACGGTCGGACACCGGACAGAAGATGGAGCCTTTATTGTAGAGGCACAGTATGTCAGACAGCATGAGACACGGTCCATGCTGGATGGACAGATTCATGATATTGGAAAAGTGGCGCGTACGATTTCCGCTGTAAAAGCAGAGCTGGAGGCGCAGCTGGATGCACCGCTTTCGGAAGTGTGTATTGCAGCCGCCGGCCGTGTGTTAAAAACCGTCACTACGCATGTGGAGTATGAGTATGCGGAGGAGTCGGTCGTCACAGGAGAAGATATCCACACATTAAATCTTCTGGGGGTAGAGCAGGCACAGGATATTTTGCGGGAACAGAATGACACAAAATATAAGTTTTACTGTGTCGGATATTCGGTTGTGAAATATTATTTAAACGAAGAAGTATTTATCAGTATTGAAGGACATAAAGCAAATAAAATCGGTGAGGACATTATCGTAACATTTTTGCCGGAAGATGTTGTGGACGGGCTGTATTCCGCAGTCGGTCAGGCTAAAATGACGGTTGCCAATATGACACTGGAGCCAATTGCGGCGATCAATGTGGCAATCCCTGAAAATTTCCGGATGTTAAATATTGCGCTGGTCGATGTCGGAGCGGGAACATCAGATATTTCCATCACCAGAGAGGGAAGTATCATAGCTTATGGTATGATTCCATATGCAGGGGATGAACTGACCGAGCTGATCGTGCAGCAGTATCTGGTTGATTTTCAGACTGCAGAGAAAATGAAACTGGCATCTTCGAGTGAGGATGAAGTGACATATGAGGATATTATGAGTATTTCCCATACCATTCCATCCAAGGAGATCTGGGAGCTGGTTGCCCCGACGGTGGAGAAGATTACTTCCGAGGTGGCTGCAAAGATCAAGGAACTGAATGGGGATAAAACCGTAAGCGCCTGCTTTGTTGTCGGTGGTGGCGGAAAGATTCACGGATTTACGGAAAAACTTGCCGGGCATCTGGATCTGCCGACGGAGCGTGTGGCATTAAGAGGCGAAGAAGTGCTTAAAGAAGTGACATTTGAGCAGGAAGATATCAAAAAAGATCCGCTGCTTGTCACACCGATTGGAATCTGCCTGAATTATTATGAACAGAAAAATAATTTTATTATGGTCCGCTTCAACGGAGAACGCCTGAAACTGTATGATAATAACAGACTTACCATTGTGGATGCGGCAATGCAGGCGGGATTTCCGAATGACCAGCTGTTTCCGAAACGCGGAATGCCGATCAATTTCACCGTGAATGGAGGCGCAAGAATCGCAAGAGGAGAGGCTGGGGAGGCCGCCATAGTGACGATGAATGGCCAACCGGCAAATATCAACACACCGCTGGAGCCAAATTCCGATATTACGATTGAGCCATCAACGGCAGGAGATAATGCGGTGTATACCATCGGACAGCTTCCGGAGTATCACGAGTCCGTGATTTCGTTTGTGATCAATGGACAGAACGTGGTATGTCCGAAATTTGTCGAGGTAAACGGAAGCCTTGAACCGGATTCCTATGAAATTCAGGAGGGAGATTCCATCGAGACCCGGAATTTTTATACCGTTGCACAGATTGCAGAATTTATGGACGTGGAAATTGACCCGGACAGTGAAATTCTGGTCAATAACAGGGAAGCGGGGATGGAGACCCTGGTATACGAAAATTTCTCCATTGACTGGACACCGTTAAGCTTCGGGGTTGCGTCAGAGAGTGAGAATCGGTATAATGCAACAGAGGGGGTTACAGATTCCGCGGAAATATCGCGGGAAGAAATGACTCCGGAAACCTCCGGGGAGGCCAAGGCGGCTGAGTCGGAGAAAAAAGATACGGTCTGTGTTGTCACGGTAAATGGCGAGACGGTGGAACTTACGGGAAAAGAAGATTACATATTTGTGGATGTTTTTGACCGGATCACGTTTGATCTCAACGCCGGAAACGGACGTGCAATTGCAACGCTTGTAAATGGCATGGAAGCTGAATTTTCCCAGCCGCTTAATAATGGAGACCGGGTAGAAATTTACTGGAAAGAGAAATAGTATGTTAGAATTATGCAGTATTGCAAGTGGCAGCAGTGGAAACTGTATCTGTGTAGGCTCGGACAACCACCATGTGTTAATTGATGCGGGGATCAGCGGAAAGCGGATTGAGAATGGATTAAACGAGGTAGATTTAAAGAGTCAGGATATGGATGGGATTCTGGTTACACATGAACATCTGGATCATATCGCGGGACTTGGTGTTATGGCAAGAAGATATGGGCTGCCGATGTATGCGACGGCAGGAACCATTGAAGCCATTAAGAACACGCCGTCTGTGGGAAAGATCGACCCGGAATTATTTCATGAAATTGTTCCGCAGGAAGATTTTGTAATCGGAGACCTGACGATTACCCCGATCCATATCTCACATGATGCGGCGGATCCTGTGGCATACCGGATAAAAAAAGGAAACCGTACCTTTGCGGTAGTAACCGATCTGGGAAATTATGATGATGAGATTGTGCAGCAGCTGCAGGGACTTGATACTTTGCTGCTGGAGGCAAATCATGATATTCATATGCTTGAAACGGGCGTATACCCTTATCCGCTGAAACGCAGGATTATGGGAAACAGGGGACATCTGTCGAATGAGCGGAGCGGCCAGCTGCTCTGTGAACTTCTTCATGATAAATTCGGCACAGTGGTACTGGGCCATTTAAGCAAGGAAAATAATTACGAGGAACTGGCGTATGAAGCAGTGCGTCTGGAAGTTACGATGGGGGATAATCCGTACAAAGCGGATGATTTCCCGATGTATGTGGCAAAAAGAAATGCGGTTTCGCCTGTAATTCGTGCAGAGTAAAAAGGAGAGTTTATATTATGGAAAAAACAATGGACAAAGCAATCATTACAGTAGTAGGAAAAGATACCGTCGGTATTATTGCAAAGGTATGTACTTATCTTGCTGACAACGGCGTAAACGTGCTTGATATTTCACAGACGATTGTTTCTGGATTTTTTAATATGATGATGATTGTGGATATGGCAGATGCAAAGAAGCACTTTGCAGAGATTTCCGGAGAAATGGATGCATTGGGAGAAAAAATAGGCGTTTCAATCAAATGCCAGCGCGAAGAAATTTTTGAAAAAATGCATCGTATCTAAAACATGGAGGAAGCAAAGAATGATTAACAGCTGGGAAGTACAGGAAACCAACGAAATGATCGAGAAGGAGAATCTGGATGTGAGAACCATCACACTCGGGATCAGTCTTCTTGACTGTATTGATTCGGATCTGGATCGTCTGAATCAGAATATTTACAACAAGATTACAACCGTGGCAAAAGATCTGGTAGCGACCGGAGAAAAGATTGAAAAAAGTTATTCCATTCCAATCGTAAATAAGAGAATTTCTGTGACACCAATTGCGCTGGTGGGCGGTTCGGCTTGTAAGACACCGGAGGATTTTGCTACAATCGCCGCAACTATGGATCGTGCAGCAAAGACGGTCGGCGTCAATCTGATCGGCGGATATTCCGCACTGGTATCTAAAGGAATGACGAAAGCGGATGAACTTCTGATCCGTTCTATTCCACAGGCACTGCACAGTACTGAACGTGTATGCAGTTCCGTAAACCTGGCATCCACCAAGACGGGAATTAACATGGACGCAGTACGGCTTATGGGCGAGATTATTCTTCAGACGGCAGAAATTTCAAAGGACAACGATTCTGCAGACTGCATGAAGCTGGTGGTCTTTTGCAATGCACCGGACGATAATCCGTTTATGGCAGGAGCTTTCCACGGAGTGACCGAGGCAGATGCGATCATCAATGTCGGAGTCAGCGGACCGGGTGTTGTAAAAAATGCGCTGGAAAAAGTACGCGGAGAGAATTTTGAGGTTCTCTGTGAGACGATCAAAAAGACGGCATTTAAGGTTACCCGTGTCGGCCAGCTGGTGGCACAGGAGGCATCTAAGATGTTAAACATTCCGTTTGGTATCGTGGATCTTTCCCTGGCACCGACTCCGGCAATCGGAGACAGTGTTGCGGATATTCTCTGTGAGTGCGGTCTGGAGTATGCAGGTGCACCGGGAACCACTGCAGCACTTGCCATGCTCAATGATCAGGTAAAGAAGGGCGGCGTGATGGCTTCTTCTTATGTGGGTGGTTTAAGTGGTGCTTTTATTCCGGTCAGCGAGGATCAGGGGATGATCAACGCGGTAGAGGCAGGCGCAATTTCCCTTGAAAAATTAGAGGCAATGACCTGTGTATGTTCGGTAGGCCTGGATATGATCGCCATCCCGGGAGATACAAAGGCAACAACCATTTCCGGAATGATTGCAGACGAGATGGCAATCGGAATGGTGAACCAGAAGACAACCGCTGCACGTCTGATTCCGGCTGTGGGAAAAGGTGTGGGAGACAGAGTGGAATTTGGAGGATTGTTTGGATATGCCCCGGTTATGCCGGTAAACAAATACTCCTGTGATGACTTTATCAACCGTACAGGACGTATTCCGGCTCCGATCCATTCTTTTAAAAATTAGTAGATAAAAAACAGAAGTAAAAAATTTGGAGCAGATTTATGATAGCATATGAAAAATTACCGCTGGACAATGAAGTGAAGGCAGCTTTAGAAGGACTTGAGATTGAATATGTGTTCCAGCCGATCTTTTATAAAGATTGTGTGAGAATATATGCATATGAAGCGTTGATGAGACCAAAGAAGATGACGGTGGGGCAGCTGATTGATGAATTTGCCAGGGATGAGAAACTGCATATACTGGAAGTTGCCACTTTTTTTGGTGCAACACAGGCGTATATTGAGCGGGGATATCAGGAATATCTCTGTATCAATTCTTTCCCATCGGAAAGTTTTACGGAGAATGAGGCAGAAGCATTTGATACTTATTTTGGAAACCAGAAAGGAAAAAGGATCATTGAGATTTTAGAGTATCCGAAAGTTTCCCTGCGCGAGTGGGTCAGAAAAAGTGAGATGGTCCAGAATAAGCACTGGAAGGTATCGCTGGATGATTTTGGCATGGGTGAAAACAATATGAATGCTGTATATCTGTATACACCGGATATCGTAAAACTGGACCGCTCCCTGATCTGTGGAATTGACAACGATGCCAGAAAACAGGAGAACGTCCGTACATATCTGGAAAGTTTCCATGAAAGAGGAATGCAGGTGCTTGCGGAAGGTGTGGAGACAAGAGAAGAGTGTGATTTTTTACGGTCTTTGGGAGTGGATCTGTTTCAGGGATACTATCTGGCTATGCCGGCATAAATACAAAAAGAGAGCGTGCGAAAGCACGTTCTTTTTTAAAAAAATAAATTATCTGAAAAAATATAATAAAACAGACAATTATGAGAAATGTAAAGGAAAAATAAAAAGAAATAAAAAAACAGGTTGACATAATGTAAAATGCGTGTTATATTTAAGACAACAAAAAACAAGCAGCCATCACGAAGGGTGACGAGAAAGCCCTGGACGTGAAATCTAATGTAAGGAGGTACAGTCCAAAGGGAACATAAGCCATTGGCAGGGAGCAACCAAACACAGGTCATCAGGCTTCACTTGATGAAAGAATAAACATTCGGGAATGGAAACCAGTGACAGAGTACAAAAGAGAGCGGACAAAGAGGAACGGATAAAAGGTGATTTGTCCAGAACGTCATTTCGGTAAACAAAAGAAGAATGGATATAGAACAAAAGATGAAGTGAGGAGCAGTCCAATGGAGTGTGAAAATCATTAGGCGTCATCAGAAGTATCTGATGGCGCCTTTTGTTGTGCATGAATAAGAATTATCCACGGGTTTTGGAAATAACGTGACCAAAGATAATCCAGTGGGACATCTCCGATGCGTTATTACTGTCGATATAAAACGTCTGTCCGTAATAGGTGAGAGGTTCTAAGCGCCAGGGATCTGTCTGGCGAAGGCGGCGGATGTAAAGAAGACCGGTCACTTTGTTAATAAAAATACCGGTGTCGCCATCACGTATGGGATCCCGAGCGATTAATAAAATATCATTTGCATGATAGACAGGGGACATATGATCACTTGTGACAAGAAGTGCACAATCAATCTGGTTTCCATAGCGTTTGCGGTATCCGGAAATATTGATTTTTTCGAGAGAACAGGAATCATACACCATTCCATCGTGCATGTTTCCACTTGGAATGATCATAGTGGTATAGTCCTCGCGGGAAACCGATGGAACCGTTTCCAGATTTCTGGAAAAATCGAATTCAAACTGTACAAGGGATTCAATAAAATGTAACTGTGTAGGCGAAAGACTGCGCATGCGGTCATAGGTCTGGAATAAATCAGAGGATTCGCCACATAATTCATAGAACATCTTTCCGGTAAGCTGGCTGAGCTTATATACGTTATAGACATCGACTTTTCCGGTATCCCCATTGGCAAGTCTTTTGTACGAGGAAAGGGACATATCCAGTGCTTTTGCCATATCCTGCTGTGAATAGCCGAGTTTAAAGCGCTCTCTTTCCAGATTTGTTCCAAGATTTCTGGATAATTGTTCGCGTGTCAGCATGAACCATCACCTCCGAATGAAATATCAAATTTATTATAATAATAAACGTTAAAAAGGTCAAATGACATATCGCGTTTCCGGATAAGGACCATTTCTGACCCCTGACCGACAAAAGTCGCCGGAAATATAAAAAAATTTAGCCCCGAATTGAGAAAATAGGAAAGATATAATCAATATGTAAATAAAAAGTCAAATTCAGTCAAAATAAAAAGAAAGGGGAAAAACGAAAGGTATAGGATAAATACATAAAAGGGAACTGATGCGTCCGGCATACAGTTCTTTTTTTGTTTTTTATGTGAACGAGTGCACAAAAGCAGGAAATTATGGTAAACTGTTTCATAGGAATAATGAGCGGATGTATGCTCATGAAAAGGGGTATTATAAGTGGAAAAACAACGGTTACATTATTATGAACAGCTTGCAGAACTGTATCCGACGATTGGAAAAGCATCTACGGAAATTATCAATCTGCAGTCTATTTTATATCTGCCAAAAGGCACGGAACATTTTTTGTCGGATATACATGGGGAATTTAAAGCGTTTTCCCACGTATTGAGAAACGGGTCTGGAGCCGTCCGCAAAAAGATTGATGACGTATTCGGGCATACGTTAAGTACGGCAGATAAGATGTCTCTGGCAACACTGATTTATTATCCACAGAAAAAAATCGAGCTGGTGCGTCAGACCGAGGACGATATCGAGAACTGGTATAAGATCACACTGTACCGGCTGATCGAGGTGTGTAAGACAGTATCTTCCAAATACACCAGATCCAAAGTGCGCAAGGCGCTGCCGGAGGATTATGCGTATGTAATCGAGGAACTGATTACGGAAAAGCAGGAGGTTTTGAATAAAGAGGCCTATTACGAGGCAATTATCAACACCATTCTGGAACTTGGGCAGGCAGATAATTTTATTGTGGCACTGGCGGAACTGGTGCAGAGGCTGGTCATTGATCATCTGCATATTCTCGGGGATGTGTATGACCGCGGTCCGTCACCGGACCGGATTATGGATCAGCTGGAACAATATCATTCGTTTGATATCCAGTGGGGGAATCACGATATGGTATGGATGGGGGCAGCAGCCGGGCAGCTTGCCTGCATTGCATCTGTAATCCGGACAAGTATCCGGTATGGGAATCTGGATCTGATTGAGGATGGTTATGGCATCAATATGGTTCCGCTTGCAACATTTGCCATGGATGCTTACCGCGATGATCCGTGCAGACAGTTTATACTGAAAGATTCCACGGATGAGGAACGCAGCAAGAAAGAAACGCTGATGAACCGGAAAATGCATAAGGCAATTGCCATCATAAGGTTTAAACTGGAAGGACAGCTGATCCACAAATGGCCGGAGTATGGTATGGAAAACCGCTGTCTGCTGCACCGTATTAATTACGAGAACAAAACAGTGGAAATTGATGGAAAAACCTATGACATGCTGGATACCAGTTTTCCTACCATTGATCCGGAACATCCGTATGATCTGACACCTGAGGAACAGGAAGTCATGAACCGGCTGCGCACCTCGTTTATACACTGTGAGAAACTGCAGCGCCATGTGCGGCTTCTGCTAAAACGGGGCAGCATGTATAAAGTCTACAACGGAAATCTGCTTTATCATGGATGTGTGCCGCTGAATCCGGATGGGACATTTAAGAAGGTAAATGTATATGGCAGGGAATACAGTGGAAAAGCACTCTATGATGTGCTGGAATCCTATGTCCGCAAGGCATTTTTCTCTCTGGATGAAAAAGAAAGGGAAAAAGGAAGGGATATCATGTGGTATATCTGGACGGCACCGGATTCTCCTTTGTACGGACGGAGTAAGATGGCAACGTTTGAGCGGTATTTTCTTGCGGACAAGTCCATGCATCATGAGAGTAAGAATGCGTATTATCATTTGTTTGACAAAGAGGAAACGGCAGATAATATACTTAAAGAATTCGGGCTGACGGGGGATTTTGTGCATATCATCAATGGACATGTCCCGGTAGAGCGCATTGCCGGCGAAAATCCGGTCAAGTGTAATGGAAAACTGATCCTGATCGACGGTGGATTTTCAAAAACATACCGGAGAAAAACGGGAATTGCAGGATATACACTGACGTACAATTCTTATGGACTGACGCTTTCTGCCCATGAACCGTTTGACTGGTCAAACGAGGCGGTAAGAGATGAACTGGATATTGTATCGCATCAGGAAGCAGTGGAATACCGGGATAAACGTATTCTGGTGGGTGATACAGACGTTGGTAAGCGCATGATGATCCGCATTGAGGAACTGAAAAAACTGATTCAGGCATATCAGGACGGCGAAATCGCCGAACGGGATGCCAGCAGTGCTTATAAATGGTAGAGGATAAGTTATGTATCAGGTAGAAGGCTACGCATTTGAAACAAAAGAACAGGAACATACAGCAAAACATGAGGTAGAGATCATCGGGTATATCCGGAAAAATACGAGAATGGATGATCCGGATATTGTGCTGGCGTTATATAACAAACTGGTGTTAAAAGAAATTTTTGTCACGCCGGTCGGATATGATTTTTTGCACAGGCTTCAGGAATATCTGTATACCATTCCCTATATCCGGAGAGAAGATATTCTTCCGATCACGGTGTATGAACCAGAAGGAATGGTTTCGAAAGAAAAAAGAAGCAAAGAGGAAATAAAGCAGAAGAAAAAAAGACAGAAAAACAAAGAGCATGTGGTCAGTAAAAACCGCCGGAAGAAGAACCGGGATTATCAGAAACTGTTTCACATCAGTACATTTTTCGCAGTTGTTTTTGCACTTGGCATCATTGGGATGCTTGTGATTACGTGGCTCAGCGAAGATAATGTGACGATTTTAAACTATGAAAATAAGGTGATTGATAAATACGAAATCTGGGAAAAACAGCTGGATGAACGGGAAAGCCAGCTTGAGGAGAGGGAATTGAGACTGACGGAACAGGAGGCAGAATAGAGATGGAAAAAGTGAAGATCCTTGTGGTAGATGATGAGAGCCGGATGAGGAAGCTGGTGCGGGATTTTTTGACCCGGCAGAACTATGAAGTCTTAGAAGCAGCAGATGGAGAGGAAGCACTGGATATTTTTTATAAAGACAAAGCGATCGCTTTGCTGATTCTGGATGTGATGATGCCAAAGATGAACGGCTGGGAAGTCTGCAGGGAAATCCGTCAGACATCCAAAGTCCCGATCATCATGCTCACGGCCAAAAGTGATGAGAGTGATGAACTTATGGGATTTGACCTTGGAGTTGATGAATATATAACCAAACCGTTTTCACCGAAAATTCTTGTGGCACGTGTCGAAGCGATTCTGCGCCGGACGAATAAGATCGGTGATGCGGCCGATTTTAAGACGGCAGGAGAGATTATTCTGGATAAGACAGCACACGAGGTGAAAATTTCGGGAAATCCGGTAGAACTCAGTTTCAAGGAGTTTGAACTGCTGGAATATTTTATGAATAATCAGGGGATTGCCCTCTCGAGGGAACGCATTTTAAACAGTGTGTGGAATTATGACTATTTTGGGGATGCACGGACGATTGATACACATGTAAAAAAACTGAGAAATAAACTCGGGGCATGTGGAAGTTATATAAAAACCGTATGGGGAATGGGTTACAAGTTTGAGGTGTCCTAAATGGAAAAGAAACAAAAGACTTCCCTGACGTGGCAGCTGATTTTGACGATGGTTGTCATTGTTGCGGGAACGGTTGCGATGTGCTGGTTTTTTAATACCACTTTTTTGGAAAAATATTATATTTTTCATAAGGAAAAAGAGTTAAAGAGCAGTTTTGACCAGGTAAGGCTGATTTGTGAAAAGCAGGGGGATTCCAGTGATGATGCGTATGTGCAGTTCGAGAGAATCTGTGCAAACGGAAATATCAATATGCTTATTGCAGATCAGGACAGAAACCTGATATGGAGTTCCTACAGCAGTGCACAGCGTTTTCAGATGCAGATGGAGGATTGGCTGTATGGAAGTGACCGCAGCCGTGTGCAGGTGCTTTCATCCGGAAAGGATTATACGCTGCTTCGGCAGACCGATGAACGGCTGCAGTCGGAGTATCTGGTTCTTCTGGGAACTTTAAAAAATGGAAACAATCTTTACATGCGTGCGGCGGTGGAAAGCATTCGGGAAAGTGCGAGCATAACAAACCAGTTTTTTGTAATGGTGAGCATGGGAGCCATCATCTTAAGCGTGATTCTGATCATCGTTCTCTCGAAAGGGATTTCCCATCCGATCCATGCCTTATCCGATATCGCAAGAAGGATGACACAGCTGGATTTTGATGCAAAGTATATACCGGTACGTCATGTGAGCCGGGAAATTGATGAACTTGGAAATTCCATGAATGAATTGTCGGAGACACTGGAAGAGACGATTTCGGAACTAAAGACAGCAAACGTCAGCCTGCAGCAGGATATCGAGAAAAAAGAACAGATCGATGAAATGAGAAAAGAATTTCTTTCGAATGTTTCACACGAGCTGAAAACACCGTTGGCACTCATACAGGGATATGCGGAAGGATTAAAAGAATGCATCAATGATGATGCAGAGAGCCGTGATTTTTACTGTGATGTGATTATGGATGAATCGGAAAAGATGAATCATATGGTAAAGCAGCTGCTGACCCTCAATCAGCTGGAGTTTGGCAATGATACCGTGGAAATGACACGGTTTGATATCACGGAGCTGATTGACGGTGTGATCCAGTCTGCATCCATTATGGCGGCACAAAAACAGGTGAATATCGAATTTTACAGGGAAGGTCCGGTATATGTCTGGGGGGATGAGTTTAAGGTGGAAGAGGTGATTACGAATTTCCTGACCAATGCCATGAACCATGCGGCAGGAGAAAAAAAGATTACCATTCGTTTTCAAAAACATGACCATCTGGTACGTACGAGTGTGTTTAATACCGGTGACCCGATTCCCGAAGAGGATCTTGACAAGATCTGGGTGAAATTCTATAAAGTAGACAAAGCAAGAACACGTGAATATGGTGGAAGCGGAATCGGATTGTCCATTGTCAAGGCAATCATGGATTCTTTTCATCAGAAATGCGGTGCAGTCAATCACCCGGACGGTGTGGAGTTTTGGATGGAATTGGAGACCAATAATTAATGCAAAGAAAAGATTGTCTTATTTTTCAGAATATGATACCATAAAACATAGATTATAGGGCAAAAGTGACAAGAGGGTAAAAGAGCATGAAAAAGAAAATAAGTCTGCCTGTGATGGCAGTGGCAGCAATACTCCTGTTGGGAGGCTGTGGAACCCAGATGTATGATTTGTCAGAGGACGAAGAAAATCTGGTCGTGCAGTATTCGGCGCATATTCTTGCAAAGTATAATATTGAGCAGAAAGACGGAATGACAGCCGCTTCATCCGAAGAGACACAGGAAACACAAAAACAGGACAGCCAGATGCCGGAGAGCCAGAATACCCAGAGTACGGACAACAACATGGCGTCAGATGCCATGGGAGAAACCCAGACACAGGAGATGGAGACGATGCCGATCGCCGAGGCAATCGGACATGCATCGGGTCTGACCGTTTCTTACAAAGGATACAGGGTTCAGAATATCTATCAGGAGGGAGACTATTTTGCAGTAACTCCTGAGGATGGAAACAAACTTGTTGTGATGAAGTTTGAAATTAAAAATAAGGGAAAGAAAAAGGTCAGGCTGGATACAGAAAAACTCGGTATTACATTTTATGCATGTTTTGACGGAAAAAACAGGATAAAGGAGACTGCTTCGCTCGGAACCAGAAGTCTTTCCTCTTATGGGGAAACCATCAGGGGCGGAAAGAAGAAAACAGCGGTTTTACTGTTTCAGATTCCGAAAGACCAGGCTGATAAAATTTCGGGTGAGACACTGTATGCAGAAATAAAAGATACAATTTATTCTCTGAAATACAAATAAATGCCCCCAAATTTTACAAAATATGATATAATAAACATAAGGGGTTACCAATACAGAAAAGTACGGGAGGACGTATATGGATACAAATATTCTGTTAGAGTCAGGGACGAACGAATTAGAAATTTTAGAGTTTACATTAGGAGATAATCATTACGGAATCAATGTGGCAAAGATCAGGGAGATTTTGTCATACCAGAAGGTTACTCCTGTACCGAATACACATCCGAGTGTAGAAGGCATTTTTATGCCGCGCGAGGTGATGATTACGGTCATCAATCTAAAAAAGTGTCTTGGCATGGAGGATGATGGACAGGAAGGTCTGTTTATTATCACGAATTTTAATAAACTTGATGTGGCATTTCATGTGGATCAGGTGGTAGGAATTCACCGTGTATCATGGAATGAGATCATCAAACCGGATTCTACGATTAATGGAGAAGACGGAAGTGTTGCAACTGGTGTGATCAAGATGGACGGAAAACTGGTTGTTATTCTTGACTTTGAGGCAATTGTATCATCCATCAGTCCGGAAACCGGTCTCAGGGTCAATGATATTGAACAGATTGGGGAGAGAAGCCGGAGCGAGGATCCAATTCTGATTGCAGAGGATTCTCCGTTGCTGAGCAGTCTGATTACGGACTGCCTGAAAAAAGCAGGATACGAAAAACTGATTGTTACATGTAATGGACAGGAAGCATGGGACAAGATTCAGGAATTTGAAAAGGCGGGGACATTGGACGAGAACGTTCATTGTGTCATTACCGATATTGAAATGCCCCAGATGGACGGACATCGTCTTACGAAGCTGATCAAATCAGATGACAAACTGAAACATCTTCCGGTTATCATTTTCTCCTCTCTTGTAAATGAGGAAATGAGAAGAAAAGGGGAGTCGCTTGGTGCAGATGCACAGCTGACCAAACCTGAAATCGGAAGTCTTGTAGATGCCATTGATGAATTACTTGCAAAGAGAAACAAATAAATTCCGGCAAAACAGTAAGGGGTGTGATGGCTTCATCACATCCCTTTGCAGGTTTATGGAATAAACAGATGGAATGGAGAAAAACACATGGGAGACCACTCATCGGAAAATTATCTGGATCAATTATTAAATTCCATGCATGGAGAAGAAACGGAACATCCGAAGGAACAGCCGGCAGCAAAACAGGTTCTGAGAGATGATTTTGAAAAGCAATTGTTTGGAGAAGAAGAAACGAAGGAAAAGGCAAAAGCGAAAAATGAAGAAGATTTTTTGAGGGAGTTTGAGGAAGAACTGCTCAAGGAAGATATTCCGGAGTATACCGAGAGCCTGAATCAAAAAAAACAGGAAGAAAAAGCCACACAGATTGACGCTTCCCTGGATGATCTGCTCGATAATATTCCACAGGATGATTTTTCGACAGGGGATGCAGCAAAGGAAGAAGAAATCGGTTTTCAGGGGAAAAGTCCGTTGGAAACTGCAATACCACCCGATGCGGATGATTTCGAGGTGAATACACTTGATGATGCAGTCGGAACGTTTGACAGCAATCTGCCAAAAGAAGAGGATGGAGAACTGGATCTGTCAGGGCTTTCGGATTCGGATCTTATGGATATGCTTTCTGGAGATCAGGATTTATCGGATCTGGGGGATATGCTTTCTTCTGATCAAGATGGAAAACCTTTGGAAGAAACTGATTCCATCGGTGATTTTGCAAGATCGGAAATGAATCCGCAGGAAGAAGTGGCAGATAAGATTCCAGAACTTACAGAGCAGGAAGACATACCGGCACAGGCAGAAGAAACCGCTTCCAATGGGAAAAATGAAAAAAAGAAAAAGAATAAGAAAGAGAAAAAAGAGAAAAAAGGCGGCTTCTGGCAGAAACTTTCCCGGATTATTTTCGGAGAGGATGATGAGGAAGAAAAGCAGGCGGTTGACATCGGAAATACACAGGGAGCGGATGTCAGTGAACTTTCGGAGGAAAACCAGCAGATCTTAAAGGAACTTGAAGGTACAGGCGGTGATGCCGGAAGGGAACCGGAAAAGAAAAAGGAAAAACCGAAAAAAGAGAAAAAACCGAAGAAAGAAAAGAAGCCAAAACAGCCAAAACCGCCGAAATCGAAAAAGGAGAAAAAACCTAAGGAAGTGGATAACACACCGCCGCTGCCAAAGAGACCGGTGATTGCGATTGTTCTTATGGCAGTGTCATTGTTTGCATTTGTCATGATTGTGACAAATCTTTTGGGGTATCAGGCAAACTTAAGTCAGGCAAAGGAAAAATATGAGCAGGGTTCTTATGTGGAAGCATACAGTAAGCTGCAGGGGCTTTCGATCAAGGAGCGCGATGAAAAGCTTTATCATCAGCTGGCAACTCTTGCTGCTGTCTCGGAAAAGTATCAGGCATATCTCGTATTTGATAATTACGGTTCAAAAATTGATGCACTTGATGCACTGGTATGTGCATATGGGCGTTATGACCTGAACCAGAAAAATGCCAAAGAGTATGGCTGTGAAGATCAGCTGGAGAAGATCGGAGGAAAGATTATCAAAGCACTGCTGAAAGATTATGATATGACAGGGGATGAGGCACTGGATATCTACCAGACCAGAAAGCGGGATGATTATACGGTAAAACTGCATCAGAAGCTGAAAGAACTTGGGCTGGGATAAAAAATAGCAGAAAGTAAGGCAGGAGACTGTTAATTTAGGAGTAAGACCTATATGATTGCAATAATAGACTACAACGCTGGAAATTTAAAAAGCGTGGAAAAAGCATTGCATTTTCTCGGAGAAGACTGTGTGATCACACGTAATTTTCACGAGATTAAGACCGCAGACAAAGTGATTCTTCCGGGAGTCGGTGCATTTGGCGATGCGATGGAACAATTGAAAAAATACGAGCTGGACAAGGTGATTCATCAGGTGACAGCGGAAAATAAGCCATTTCTTGGCATCTGTCTGGGACTGCAGCTTCTCTTTGAGGGAAGCGATGAGAGTCAGGGTGTAGAGGGACTCCATGTGCTGGACGGACAGATTCTGCGGATTCCGGATCAGTCGGGACTTAAGATTCCGCACATCGGGTGGAATTCTCTGCATTTACAGAATGACGGAAGACTTTTTGCTGGGCTGGAGGAAAATCCGTATGTATATTTTGTACATTCCTATTATCTGAAAGCAGCGGATGAACAGATTGTGAAAGCAACCACACAGTACAGTACGACAATTCATGCATCGGTAGAATCCGGAAATACATTTGCATGTCAGTTCCATCCGGAAAAGAGCGGTACGGTTGGACTTTCGATTTTGAAAAATTTTGCAAAGCTGCAGGGAGGAAATGCATAGTGTTTACGAAGAGAATTATTCCTTGTCTGGATGTGAATGACGGACGTGTGGTAAAAGGCATTAACTTTGTGAATTTAAGAGATGCCGGAGATCCGGTAGAGGTCGCAGCAGCTTACGACAAGGCGGGCGCAGATGAAGTAGTCTTTCTGGATATTACCGCATCTTCCGATCACCGTGCAACGGTGGTAGACATGGTGCGTAAGGTTGCAGAGAAGGTGTTTATCCCGTTTACGGTAGGCGGTGGTATCCGTACGGTGGAGGATTTTAAGGTACTGCTTCGGGAAGGTGCCGACAAGATTTCCATTAATTCTTCCGCAATCAATACACCGGAGCTGATTGGAAATGCAGCGGACAAGTTTGGCAGCCAGTGTGTGGTAGTCGCCATTGATGCCAGACGAAGAGAGGATGGAAGCGGCTGGAATGTTTACAAAAACGGCGGTCGTATTGATACCGGGCTTGACGCTGTAGAATGGGCAATGAAAGCTAACAGACTTGGTGCGGGAGAAATTCTTCTGACCAGCATGGACTGCGATGGAACAAAGGCAGGGTATGATATTGAACTGACCAGACAGATTGCAGACAATGTTTCCATTCCAGTGATTGCATCCGGTGGTGCGGGCACAAAAGAACATTTTTATGAGGCCCTGACAGAGGGACATGCAGATGCAGCACTGGCAGCGTCCCTGTTTCATTATAAGGAGCTGGAGATCATGGATCTGAAAAACTATCTGGCAGACCGCGGTGTCTCCGTGCGTAGATAGGAGTGGATGAAATTATGGCAATGATAACAAACGACTGGCTTCCGGCAGTCCGTGAGGAATTCGCCAAACCATATTACCGGCAGCTGTATCAGTTTGTGAAAGAAGAGTATAGCCGCACGGTTGTGTATCCGCCGGCAGAGGATATTTTTAATGCACTGCATTTTACACCGCTTAGTGAGGTAAAAGTACTGATTCTGGGACAGGATCCGTATCACAATGAACATCAGGCACATGGTCTTTCATTTTCTGTCCTTCCGGATCAGAAAGAAATTCCGCCGTCTCTGCAGAATATTTATAAAGAACTGCAGGATGATCTGGGGTGTAAAATTCCAAACAACGGCTATCTGAAAAAATGGGCAGATCAGGGTGTACTGCTTTTGAATACCGTGCTTACGGTGCGGGCGCATCAGGCAAATTCGCATCAGGGAAGAGGATGGGAGCAGTTTACGGATGCGATCATTCAGGCAGTGAATGCGCAGGATCGTCCGATTGTGTATATGTTGTGGGGACGTCCGGCGCAGAGCAAAATACCGATGCTTACAAATCCAAGGCACCTGATCTTAAAGGCACCACATCCGAGTCCGCTTTCCGCATATCGTGGGTTCTTTGGATGCAGACATTTCAGTCAGGCAAATCAGTTTCTAAAAGAGCATGGAATCGAGCCAATTGACTGGCAGATAGAAGATATATAAGAAATTTCTTAAATAAAAAGAGGAGTGCCCCATTGTCCAATGGACAATGGGGCGAATTATGAAAAAATAACAAGTTAGTAACTTTGCTTTCTTTTATGTTCTTATAATAGCATCTGATTGTGAATAAAATATGAACAAAACGAAAAGAAATTGTTATCTTTTCGTAATTATAACCAAAATACGGAAAAATACCACAAAAGTATTGTAAAAACAGTGAAAAAGCGATAGGATAAAAGAAAGAATTGTGTGAAAGAGGTGATACTATGAGAGGAATTTCGATGTATGATTCATCGTCAGTAAGTACTTTATTTTCCAGTCTGGGTTCTTCGAAAAGCACAGGAAGCGGCATGTTTGGAATCAATTTAAGTGAGTATGCAAGTATTCGCAGTGGTTCTTATGGCAAATTAATGCGCTCTTATTTTTCAATGGATTCCACGAAGAGCACCTCGAAGTCGGATGACAGCACCAAAAATACGATCGAGGATCTGGCCACGACCACATCGACGTCAAAAGACAGTACCAAGACGCTGGCTGCGATTGAGTCCGATGCCAAGGAACTGACAGACTCTGCCAAGGCATTGTATACCCGCAGTAACAACAAGGTGTTTACAAAGGATTCCGGGGGCAGCTACGATACGGACAAGATCTACAAAGCAGTAAAGAGTTTTGCGGATGATTACAACTCCATGCTGGATACAGCCGGCAGGTCATCGACGAACCGCATTTCCCAGTCGGTAAGTTCTATGAAAAATGAGACTTCTTACAATGAGAAAGCCTTAAAGGAAATAGGAATTACGGTTGATGAAAAGACCGGCAAGCTGTCGGTGGATGAGACAACGTTTAAGAGTGCGGACACAGAGAAAATAAAGAACCTGTTCAATGGAACCGGTTCCTACGCATACAGTGTGGCAACAAAGGCGGCCATGACAGAGTCCTATGCAAAGTCAGAAGCCGCAAAATCCAATACATATACGAAGAATGGCACGTATAATTACAATTATAACAGCGGAAATATTTTTATGGATATGTTTTAAAATAGTTGAAAATGAGTTTTCAAAATGCAGGAAACCCTCTTTGCTGGACAGACCAGCAGAGAGGGTTTCCTGTTTTTATCAAACAGACAGAGGGTAACAGATTAATCATCTGCCTCCTCATCTGCAGTTGTATTGTATACCTGACGTTTTCTTGCCATAACATCACTTTCGAGATATTCGTCATAAGTAGAAACCTTGTCTACCATGCTTCCATCCGGAAGAAACTCGATGATGCGGTTCGCAGTTGTCTGTACGACCTGATGGTCACGGCAGGCAAACAGGATGACACCAGGGAATTTGATCATACCATTATTCAATGCGGTGATGGATTCCATATCCAGGTGGTCTGTCGGCTCATCAAAGATCAAAACGTTGCTTCCCATGATCATCATGCGGGAGAGAAGGACACGGACTTTTTCTCCACCGGAGAGGACACGCATCTTTTTTACACCATCTTCACCGGCAAAAAGCATACGGCCGAGGAAACCGCGGACATAAGTTGCGTCTTTGATCTCGGAGTATTGGGTCAGCCAGTCAACGATCAGCTCATCGGAATCAAAGATGGCGGTATTATCCTTCGGGAAATAAGACTGGCTTGTTGTAACTCCCCATTTGTAAGATCCTTCATCCGGTTCCATTTCCCCGGCGAGAATTTTAAACAATGTTGTCTTTGCAAGCTCATTTCCACCGACAAAGGCGATTTTGTCATCGTGTCCGACAATAAAGGAAATGTTGTCGAGAACTTTCACACCGTCAATGGTTTTACTGATTCCGTCTACGGTCAGAACTTCATTTCCGATTTCACGGTTTGGACGGAAATCAATGTACGGATATTTACGGCTGGAAGGACGGATGTCATCCAGCTGGATTTTTTCCAGGGCACGCTTACGGGAAGTTGCCTGCTTGGATTTGGAAGCATTTGCGGAGAAGCGGGAGATGAACTCCTGCAGCTCTTTGATTTTTTCTTCCTTCTTCTTGTTGGCTTCTTTCATCTGACGGACAAGAAGCTGGCTGGATTCATACCAGAAATCGTAGTTTCCGGCATACAGCTGAATTTTGCCGTAATCCATGTCTGCAATGTTGGTGCAGACTTTGTTTAAGAAATAACGGTCATGGGAAACCACGATAACCGTGTTTTCAAAGTTGATCAGAAATTCTTCTAACCATGCGATGGCATCAAGATCCAGGTGGTTGGTCGGCTCATCGAGAAGAAGAATGTCCGGGTTGCCAAACAGTGCCTGCGCAAGAAGTACTTTGACTTTTGCAGCACCCGGCAGGTCTGCCATCTGTGTGTAGTGATCCTCGGTCGGAATTCCAAGACCGTTTAACAGGGTGGCAGCATCGGATTCGGCATTCCAGCCGTCCATGTCTGCAAATTCTGCTTCGAGTTCACTGGCGCGGATACCGTCTTCGTCGGAAAAATCTTCTTTCATGTAGATGGCATCTTTTTCTTTCATGATGTCATACAGCCGTTTATTTCCCATGATAACCGTGTCGAGTACGGTATACTCATCATACTTGAAGTGATCCTGCTGCAGGAATGACAGACGCTGTCCCGGTGTGATGACAATGTCACCGCTGGTCGGTTCTAACTGTCCAGATAAAATTTTTAAAAAGGTGGATTTGCCGGCACCGTTTGCACCGATCAAACCGTAACAATTCCCCTCGGTAAACTTTACGTTTACATCTTCGAAAAGGGCTTTTTTACCTAATCTTAAAGTAATGTTATTTGCACTAATCATACGAAAACCTCATTGCTTTACTTAATTTGTCTATGATAAAATCACAAATTCTATTATAAACATGACATGGGAAATATTTCAAGAAGAAAAACGCTTTCTTGTTGGAAATGTATAGAAATAATGATATAATGAAGAAAGAATTGAACGAAATTGGGGCAAAGCTATGGATTATAGGGAATTTATACAGTTGGATCTGCCTGTCGCAGTTGCAATTGTCAGTTGTGGGGCAGACTGGAGAGTGGAAGAGGCAAACGCAGAGTTTACGGATGTACTTGGATACACGGAAAAGGAACTGCGGGAAACCAGGCCACAAAAAATGGTATATGACGAAGATTATGCAAATCTGGTCAGTGTATTGGAAAATGTTGTCCGGACACATGACAACGGAAAAATGCAGCTTCGTATCGTACGCCCCGATGGGAAAACCCGGTGGGTGGAGATGCGGTGCAGTGTTCTGGCACATTACGATGTAAAACCATATGTGGTTTTATTTTTATGGGATATTGATGAGGAAAAAAGACGGGAAGAACATCAGAAACTGTTGAACCAGAAATATGAGCTGATGGAACAGCTGTCTTTGGAATATCCGTTTGATCTGGATGTGGAAAACTGGACGATGCTGCGCTCGTACCGGCTGATGGAACTGAGGGGACAATACGATTATTCCGAACAATATTTTCCGGTGGATGAAGAAGTTCTGACACTCTGTCCACCGGATCAGGAGCTTTTTCTGAAGGCTATGAAAGAAGCTGCCACAGAGGAAAAAACCGGAAGTATGGATACAAGGTTTAATATCCATACGGAAAATGAGACACCGAAATATCTCTGGTTTAGAACTTATTACAAGAGCATTGCAGACCATAATGGACGGATCACCCGGATTATCGGAAGAAGTTTTAATATTGATGAAGATAAGAATCTTCAGGAAGAAGTGCGGAGAGATCCGCTGACGAAACTGCTCAACAAGCTGGAAATCCAAAGGGAGACCGATGCATTTCTGGAAGGAGCAGAAGACGGAACCCATGTATTGTTTCTGATTGATATTGATAATTTTAAAGGTGTCAATGATAATTTCGGGCATACATTCGGTGATACCGTAATCGTAGATGTTGCAAATATTATCAAATCTTTTTTCCGCAACAATGATCTGACCGGAAGGGTCGGTGGGGATGAATTCCTTGTGCTGATGAAGAACACAACACTCGAGAAGGCAAAGGAACGTGCCGGAAATCTTGGAGAAGCACTCTGCAAAGTTTATACGGGGGGCTCCATTCACTACAGGATCTCGGCAAGTATTGGTCTGGCCGCCTGTAACGGTGGGGATGGAAATACATACAGTTCCCTGTTTGAAAAAGCGGATCATGCCATGTACCGTACCAAGCAGGGGGGCAAAAATGGATATGAGATTGCCGGTGCAAAAGATGTGGGAATGATCAGAAACGGAATCAAAAACATTGAGCGGCGGGAAAACATGGGCGCAGAAGACCGTGAATTCCTTGCATTTTCCATCAGTCTTATGGCGCACGCCAAAAATATAGACGGGTCGCTGAATATGCTTTTAAACAGGATTACGGAAAGATACCAGCTGGATCTTGTTATGGTATTTGAGGATAACACCGAAAATGACGGAATGGTCATGACCAATTATTTTGGAAATAATTTCTCTTTTTATGGGAAAAGTGCGTTTCCAAAGAAAAGTCCTTCACTAAAGGAACTACAGCCAGGGGAGTATATGATAGTTAAAAATTCGCGGAGCAATTTTGCAACGGGGATGGGAAATTATCTTAAGTCAACGGATACATACAACGAAAACGCTCCGTTTTCTGCTGTGGTTGGAAAATTTGAATATGTTGGGGGCTGTACAGGGGAAGTAATTTATGTGTCACTGGACGAAGAACGGCAGTGGCAGCCGGGAGAGTTGGAAATTTTTCAGGAACTGACCCGTATGATGGCTATTTTTGTGTCCCTGCGCTATCGGGTCACGGAAAGCCGGGAACAGATCAGTTCCATCCAGAAAAAAGATCCGCTGACAGGGCTGTACAATCAGGAGGCATTCCGTGAAGCGGTGGTTGAAATTCTGGCACATTCCAAGCCGGATGAAGTATATGCCATTGAGTATATGGATATCAATAATTTTGGATATATCAATGAAAATTATGGCTATAAAGTAGGGGACAGTGTCCTTAAAATGTTTGCACAGGATATCTTTGTGCAGGAGTATTTCCGTGCAGGCTGCCGTTTGTATTCGGATTTTTTTCTGCTTTTGATTGCAGATGAAAGTCAGGAAAAAATGATCGATCGTCTGCACAGCAGAAATAAAAGATTTACCAATATGCAGAATCACAGGTATCCAAACAGTGGAATGGGGGTATCGGCAGGGGTATATATTCTGGAAGACAATAAAATGGACATCGAGTTTGCAATCGAAAATGCCAATCTTGCATGGAAAAATGCAAAAAATACCGGGAAGAGGGATATTACCCTGTATAATCCTTCCCTGCGTATCCAGCGTACCGAGGAGCAGAAAATAGTCGGGGAATTTTATGAGGCATTATACCGGGATGATTTCCAGATGTATCTGCAGCCAAAGTTTATTTTAGGTGACCGGAGTGTTTATGGGGCAGAAGCACTGGCACGATGGAAACGTCCGGATGGAAAGATTCTTCCACCGGGAGTGTTTATTGATTCTCTCGAAAAAATAGGATATATCACAGAGCTTGATTTTTATATTTATGAGGAAGTGTTAAAAACTCTCGAAAAATGGGACAAGCAGCACCGGAGAAAAATTGTGATTTCAACCAATTTTTCCGGGCGTCATTTTGAGTCGGATGGGGAGGAATTTTTAAACCGTATCCAGCATGTGCTTTCCAAATATAGTGTACGTCCTGAATACATAGAGATCGAAGTGACCGAAGGGGTACTGGTAAAGAATGTAGCAGTTCTCGAAAAGTGCATGAACCGGCTGCATGAAATGGGATTTCGTGTGGCAATTGATGATTTCGGAACAGGATATTCTTCGCTTTCCGTGCTTGCAGACATGCCTGCAGATGTTATAAAAATTGACAAAAGTTTTATTAATAAAGGCATGACGGAACAAAAGAAAAATCTTCTTTACGAAATCGGCCGTATGGTAAAGATTTTACATAAAGATATTATTATAGAGGGGGTGGAAACGGAGGAACAGGAGCAGTTCCTCAAAGAAGGTGGATTCACCTGCGGACAGGGATATTTATGCAATTGTCCGGTTCCGATTGGCGACTTTGAAAAGATGTATTTGTAAAAAAACAAGAAATGCTGTCGCTATCGCTTGATTTTTGGGTGCATTCATCCTATATTATTTAGTTAGAAGACATTCTGATTCAATGTTTTTTATGTTTGAACTTTAATTAAAAATAGGAGGACTAATTCATGAAACGTTCAATGAAAACCATGGATGGAAACCATGCAGCAGCACACGCTTCTTATGCGTTTACTGATGTTGCAGCAATCTATCCTATTACTCCTTCATCTGTTATGGCTGAGGCTACAGATGAGTGGGCAACCGCTGGTCGTAAGAACATTTTCGGACAGACCGTTCAGGTTACAGAAATGCAGTCTGAGGCTGGTGCAGCCGGTACTGTACACGGATCTCTTGCAGCTGGTGCATTAACAACTACTTACACAGCATCCCAGGGTCTGTTACTTATGATCCCGAACCTGTACAAAGTAGCTGGTGAGAGACTTCCGGGCGTATTCAACGTATCCGCTCGTTGTGTTGCTACACATGCACTGAACATCTTCGGTGATCACTCTGATGTATATGCTTGCCGTCAGACAGGTGTTGCAATGCTTTGTGAGTCATCCGTACAGGAAGTTATGGACTTAACTCCGGTTGCTCATTGCGCAGCAATCAAGGGAAGAATTCCATTCATCAACTTCTTCGATGGATTCCGTACATCTCACGAAATCCAGAAGATCGAGACATGGGATTATGAAGATCTGAAAGATATGGTAGATATGGATGCAGTTGATGCTTTCCGTAAGAATGCATTAAATCCAAATCATCCGGTAGAAATGGGATCTGCACAGAACCCTGACATCTTCTTCCAGTCAAGAGAAGCTTGCAACTCTACATACGACGAGCTGCCTGCAATCGTACAGGAATATATGGACAAGGTAAATGCCAAGATCGGCACAGACTACAAGCTGTTCAACTACTACGGAGCTGCTGATGCTGACCGTGTCATCATTGCTATGGGTTCTGTATGTGAGACAATCGATGAGACCATCGATTACTTAATGGCAAAGGGCGAGAAGGTCGGTGTTGTTAAGGTTCGTCTTTACAGACCATTCGTAAAGGAAGCTTTAATCGAGGCTATTCCGGATACTGTTAAGAGAATTGCAGTATTAGACAGAACAAAAGAGCCAGGTTCTCTTGGTGAGCCATTATACTTAGATGTAGTTGCTGCATTAAAGGGATCTAAGTTCGATCAGGTTACAATTACAAGCGGACGTTACGGATTAGGATCTAAGGATACTACTCCTGGACAGATCATCGCTGTATACAACAACACAGAGAAAGAGAGATTTACCATCGGTATCATCGATGATGTTACAAATCTTTCCCTGGAAGTTAAGGAAAATCCTGTTACTACTCCGGAAGGAACTACAAACTGTAAGTTCTGGGGTCTTGGTGCAGATGGTACAGTAGGTGCCAACAAGAACTCCATCAAGATCATTGGTGACAACACAGATATGTACGCTCAGGCATACTTTGATTATGACTCCAAGAAGTCCGGTGGTGTTACAATTTCCCACTTACGTTTTGGACATTCTCCAATCCGTTCCACATACCTGATCTCTCAGGCAAACTTCGTAGCATGTCACTGTACAGCATACATCTACAAGTACAACATGGTTCAGGATCTGGTACCGGGCGGTACATTCCTGTTCAATACACAGTGGACAGTTGATGAACTGGATGAGAAGTTACCGGGTCAGGTAAAGAGATACATCGCAGAGAACAACATCAACTTCTACATCATCGACGGTGTAAAGATCGGTAAAGAGATCGGTCTTGGAAACCGTATCAACACTGTACTTCAGTCAGCATTCTTCTCTCTGACAAAGCTGATTCCGGAAGAGGAAGTTATCAAGCTTATGAAGGACGCAGCTACAAGATCTTATGCTAAGAAGGGTGACGATGTCGTTAAGATGAACCACGACGCAATCGATGCCGGTGCTACAGCATACGTTAAGGTAGATGTTCCAGAGAGCTGGAAGAACTGCACAGATGATGATTACTCTGTAGAAGTTAAGGGAGACAACAAGGAAGTTGTTGACTTCGTTAAGGATATTCAGCAGAAAGTCAACGGACAGCAGGGTAACACCATTCCTGTATCTGTTGTTAAGAAATACGAGACAGGCTGGACTCCATCCGGTACAGCAGCATACGAGAAGCGTGGTGTTGCAACAGACGTTCCTGTATGGGATGCTACCAAGTGTATCGAGTGTAACCAGTGTTCTTATGTATGTCCTCATGCAGCAATCCGTCCAGTCGCTATGACAGAGGCTGAGGCAGCTAAGGCTCCGGAAGGAATGCAGATGAAGGATCTCAACCAGATGCCAGGTTACAAGTTCGCAATCGTTGTTTCCGCATTCGACTGTACAGGATGTGGTTCTTGTGTAAACGTATGTCCTGATAAGGTACAGGCTATCACAATGACCGGATTCGAGGCACATGAGGATGAGCAGAAGTACTTCGATTACGCAGTATCTCTTGAGGATAAGGAAGATGTTATCGAGAAATTCAAACTTAACTCTGTTAAGGGATCTCAGTTCCGTCAGCCATTACTTGAGTTCTCCGGAGCTTGTGGTGGATGTGGTGAGACACCTTACGCTAAGTTAATTACCCAGTTATTTGGTGACAGAATGTACATTGCAAATGCAACTGGATGTTCTTCTATCTGGGCAAACTCTTCACCTTCTACACCTTATACAACAAACAAGAAGGGTCATGGTCCTGCATGGTCTAACTCACTGTTCGAAGATGCAGCAGAGTTTGGTTATGGTATGTTACTTGCTCAGAGAGCAATCCGTGACAGATTAAAGAACGAGCTGGATGAGATCGCAGCTAACACAGATAAGGCTGATGTTAAGGATGCCATCAAGGAGTGGAATGATACATTCGCTTCCGGTATCGAGAACGGACCAGCTACAGAGAAGTTAGTAGCAGCATTAGAGGCTTGCGGATGTGACGCTTCCAAGAATGTATTAAAGGAGAAAGATTTCCTCGCTAAGAAGTCCCAGTGGATCTTCGGTGGTGATGGATGGGCATACGACATCGGATTCGGTGGTGTTGACCATGTATTAGCATCTGGTAAGGATATCAACGTAATGGTATTCGATACTGAGGTTTACTCTAACACAGGTGGACAGTCTTCTAAGGCTACTCCTACTGGAGCAATCGCACAGTTTGCTGCCGGTGGTAAAGAGACAAAGAAGAAAGATCTTGCCGGTATCGCAATGAGCTATGGTTATGTATATGTAGCACACATCTCTATGGGTGCTGATATGAATCAGTGTGTTAAGGCTCTTGCAGAGGCAGAGGCTTATCCGGGACCATCACTGATCATTGCTTACGCTCCATGTATCAACCATGGTATCAAGAAGGGTATGAGCAAGGCTCAGACTGAGGAGAAGTTAGCAGTTGAGTCCGGATACTGGTTCAACTTCCGTTACAACCCAACACTTGCTGTAGAAGGCAAAGATGCATTCTCATTAGACAGCAAGGAGCCTACAGGCGATTATCAGGCATTCTTAAAGGGCGAGAACCGTTATGCATCTCTTGCGAAGTTCAACCCGGAGAGAGCTGCTGAGTTATTTGCAAAGGCTGAGAAGAACTCTAAGGATGAGTATGATCACTTAAAGAAGTTAGTAACTCTTTACGCTGGTAAATAATTGATCCGGAAACAGAGGAATACAGATAAACCGCAGGGACGAATGTCCCTGCGGTTTTTAATTTCAGGCATAAAAAAATCTATGCCGTACATACTATCTCCAGAAACCATTTCTGCAAAAATGCATATGGTAAAAGGGGAGGAAGAGGCATGTTGGAAAATAGTTATCCGATCCGCACGGATCTGGCACTCGAATCACAGGAGCGGCTGCAGGAAGACCAGGCAGATATGCGCGGCATCCGTGTTCTGGAAGAACGGCGGGAAAATGGAGTGATTGTCAGTACCGTGATGATCGAGACTGAGAATGCATCTGTTGCGATGGGAAGGCCAAAGGGGACGTACATTACGATCGAGGCGCCGGAGATGATCGAGGAAGATGCCGGATACCACAGGGATATTTCTTTGGAGCTGGCAAAGATCATGCGGAATCTTCTGCCGGGAAAAGAGATTGAAAAAAATTTAAAAAAGGGGCTGGAAGTCGCGGCACTGGTTGTCGGACTGGGCAACCGGGAAGTGACGCCCGATGCGCTGGGACCGAGAGTGGTGGATAATTTATTTATCACCCGCCACATCCTGAATGAATTCGGAACGTACGCATTCCAGAGAGAAGATGTGGGAAAAGTCAGCGGAATCGTGCCGGGGGTTATGGCGCAGACCGGTATGGAATGTGTGGAGATCTTAAAGGGTGTGGTAAAAGAGACGAAACCGGATTTTCTGATCACGGTCGATGCGCTGGCGGCAAGAAGCATCCGGCGGCTGGGACGGACGATCCAGCTGACGGATACGGGAATCACGCCGGGAAGCGGAATCGGCAATCACCGCAATGCCATCAACCGCAAAAGTGTGGGCGTTCCCGTGATTTCCCTCGGTGTGCCGACGGTCGTGGATGCGGCAACGATTGTCTCGGATGCCATGACGGAATTTATTTCCGCATTATCGCTTTCGGATCTGCAGAAGCTGGATGAGAGGGAGCGGCAGGAACTGGCAAGGGAACTGCTCTCGCCACAGCTGAATGGTCTTTTTGTCACACCGAAAAACATTGATGACTCGATCAAAAATTTAAGTTTTCTGATTTCTGAGGGACTCAATATTGCGCTTCTGGGAGATAAAGAGGAATAGGGACAAAAGAAAAGGCATATAATTCTCTCAAGGTGGTGATAGGGTGAGGAGACGATTGCTTCTTTTTCTGGTGACGATAGATTTTGTGCTGGTCTGTGCTTTTGCGTATTGCTGGGGTGGCGGACTGGTGCAGTTTCTGGGGCAGAATCTGTCCCTGAAATTTTATAACGGAGTGCTTAATCTCTATGTGCCGGGGGTATTGGGGGCGCAGGAGGAAGGAATTCCGAATATATACCGGGATGTGACGGCTTCCATGTATCCGGCAATTGCACAAAACGAGCAGCGGCTGTGGTATGAATCACAGGAGGAAAACCTGGCGTATTATGAGAATCAGGCAGCAGAGGAAAATGAACAGGCAAAGCAGATCATTGCGGAAAATGAAAAGGCGGTAACGGAACAGCCAGTGCAGCAGGAAAGTCAGAATGTGGACGAGACCCCGACACAAAAAGAGTCCAAAAAGCCGGAGAAAAAAACAGAAACCTCCGGGAAAAAAGTTTCTGTCAACCGCAAAAAACTGCAGGATTTTGATTATCTGAGACAGACCTTTTATCAGGTTGATAATACGACGACCATCGGGAAAAATCAGCTGGACGTGGATAAGCTGATGAAACCGGATCTAAGGATTGACCAGTCGGTGGACGGCCCGCAGATTTTAATTTATCATACCCATTCCCAGGAACGGTATGCCGATTCCAAAGATGAAAAAACGGGTGTTGTCGGAGTGGGAGATTATCTGACGGAATTGTTGGAAGAGGAAGGATTTCAAGTCATGCATCATAAAGGAGAATATGATGTGGGCGACCGGGATCATGCATATTCCAAGGCAGCCCCGTCGATTCAGAAAATCATAAATGATAATCCATCGATTCAGGTAGTGATCGATTTACATAGAGACGGCGTGGGAGAAAACACGCGTCTGGTGACAACGCAAAACGGAAAAAAGATGGCAAAGATCATGTTTTTTAACGGACTGAGCAGAACAACGGCTTCCGGGGATATTCCGTATTTAAAAAATCCGTATATTTCCGATAATCTGGCGTTTTCGTTTCAGATGCAGCTTGCCGCTGCGGAATATTATCCGGATTTTACAAGGCGGATTTATCTAAAAGGGTACCGCTTTAATATGCATTTCTGCCCCAAGAGTATGCTGGTGGAAGTGGGCGCACAGACGAATACGTTTGAGGAAGCAAAAAATGCGATGGAACCACTTGCAGATCTGTTTGCAAAAGTGTTGAAATAACGGCTGTAAATGTTACAATGTACTTATATGAGGAGGGCATTTTTATGGTTGATTATACAGAAGGCTCAGGCAGACAGTATCACACAGGCGTGGGACCGCAGGACATAGGTAAGTATGTGATCCTGCCGGGAGATCCCAAACGATGTGCAAAGATTGGGGAATTTTTAACGGATGCAAAGCAGGTGGCAGATAACCGGGAATTTACGACTTACACCGGAACGTTAGATGGCGTCAGGGTGAGTGTGACTTCCACCGGAATCGGCGGACCGTCGGCTGCAATTGCCATCGAGGAGCTTTCCAAATGCGGTGCACACACGTTTTTGCGTGTAGGCACCTGCGGCGGAATGCAGGAAAATATACTTGGCGGAGATCTGGTGATTGCAGACGGAGCGATCCGGATGGAGGGGACAAGCCGCGAGTATGCACCGGTCGAATATCCGGCTGTCCCGGATTTTACAGTGACTACTGCACTGGTACAGGCAGCAAAAAAACGCGGGATACGTCATCATGTCGGTGTTGTACAGAGCAAGGATTCCTTTTTCGGACAGCATGAGCCACAGATTATGCCGGTAAGTTATGAGCTCACGCAGAAATGGCAGGCATGGCTTAGGATGGGATGTCTGGCATCGGAGATGGAATCGGCGGCGCTTTTTATTGCCGGAAGTTTTTTGCATGTGCGTGTGGGTGCCTGCTTTCTTGTCCTTGCCAATCAGGAGCGGGAAAAAAGGGGGCTGCCGAACGTGCAGGTGCATGATACAACGCAGGCAATCGCTACAACTGTGGATGCCATTCGATTGCTGATACAGGAGGATAAAGATGCAGAAAGATTATAAAGAACTGATCCGGAGTGCGTTTCAGGCGAGAAAGCGGGCGTATACACCGTATTCCCGTTTTCAGGTGGGTGCGGCTCTTCTGGCCAAAAACGGAACTGTGTATCAGGGATGCAATATAGAAAATGCTTCCTATCCTGCAACAAACTGTGCCGAACGTACGGCATTTTACAAGGCGGTCAGTGAGGGTGTGCGGGAATTTCAGGCGATTGCAATCGTTGGTGGAAGTGTTTTGTACCCAAAAACGGCAGAGGAAAACCAATGTACGGATCTTTGCAGTCCGTGTGGAATCTGCAGACAGGTGATGCGGGAATTCTGTCCGGGAGATTTTGAGATTGTACTTGCAAGGTCCCAGAAGGACTATGAAGTACACACGCTGGAGGAACTGCTGCCTTTTAGTTTTGGACCGGAAAATCTTAAGAAACAGGGAGGGGAGTAAATCATGGACAGACGATTGAAACGTGTTTTTGTAATAGTACTCGATTCGATGGGAATGGGAGCGATGGCAGATGCCGCACGCTTCGGAGATGAAGGTGCCGATACATTAGGGCATATTTCGCAGGCCGTGGAACATTTTTATATTCCAAACCTGGCATCTTTAGGGCTGGCAAACCTGAAATCCTTAAAACAGGTACAGCCGCAGGAACATCCACTTGGATATTATGCGGCACTGAATGAAAAAAGTAACGGAAAAGACACCATGACCGGACACTGGGAGATGATGGGGATTGAAACAAAAAAGCCTTTCATCACCTTTACGGAACATGGATTTCCGCCGGAGCTGATCGCAGAGCTGGAAAAAAGATGCGGCAGAAAAATTATAGGAAACCGGGCGGAAAGCGGAACAAAGATTTTAGAGGAACTCGGCGAGCAGGAAATCAGGGAAGGAAAGCTGATCGTGTACACATCGGCAGATTCGGTTCTGCAGATCTGCGGGAACGAGGAGACGATGGGATTAGAGACCCTGTATCATTACTGTGAGATTGCCAGGGAACTGACGATGCGTGATGCGTGGAGGGTGGGACGCGTGATCGCCCGCCCGTATGTGGGAAAGAAAAAAGGCGAGTTTGTCAGAACCAGCAACCGCAGGGATTATGCGTTGAAACCGACCGGGCCAACAGCATTAAATGCGCTTCAGGAAGCCGGATATGACGTGCTGGCAGTCGGAAAGATCCATGATATTTTTGACGGATACGGAATTACAAAAAGTCTGCATTCGACCAGCAGTGTCCATGGGATGGATCAGACCATTGCGCTGGCCCAATCCGATTTCTGCGGTTTGTGCTTTACCAATCTGGTCGATTTTGATGCCCTGTGGGGACACCGGAGAAATCCGATCGGATACGGAGAGGAAATCGAGCGGTTTGACAAAAAGCTCGGAGAACTTATGCCACTGCTTAAAAAAGAGGATCTGCTGATGATCACGGCGGACCATGGAAACGATCCAACGTACAAGGGGACGGATCACACAAGAGAGCAGGTGCCGCTGCTTTTGTATTCGCCATCCGATCAGGGAAGCGGGCCGCTCCCGACACAGGATACATTTGCGGTGATCGGGGCGACCATTGCGGATAATTTTGGAGTGCAGATGCCGGCAAATACGATCGGCACATCACTTCTTCCGTTGTTATAGTTTGCAGAAGAGAGGGAAAAGCCGATGATGAATCGATTTATTGCACACAATATGCCAAAAATAGAGCTGCACTGTCATCTGGACGGTTCGGTGAGCCTGCCCCTGATCCAGAAACTGATGCAGCAGGAGAAAAAAGAGCCGCTGGGGCTGGAAGAACTGCGGGAAAAACTGGTGGCACCGATGGACTGCAGTTCACTGGCAGAGTATCTGGAGAAGTTTGAACTGCCGCTTGGCTGTCTGCAGACGAAGGAGGGGCTTTCGGCAGCAGCACAGGATCTGGCACTTTCTGCTGCAAAAGAACAGGTCAAATATCTGGAAGTGCGTTTTGCACCTGCATTTTCCATGGAACAGGGGCTTTCGGTCCGGGAAATCTTAGAGAGCGTCCGGGATGGCCTGAAAAAAGCAGAAGAAAAAGCGGACATCCTGACCGGAATGATTGTCTGCACCATGCGCAATCTGGAAACCGAAAAAAATATTGCCATGTTAAAAGAAGCGCGGGAATTTCTCGGAAACGGTGTTGTTGCCTGTGATCTGGCAGGGGATGAAAAGGCGTACCCGACAGCAGCGTTTGCGGACGTATTTGCCACTGCAAAAAAATATGGCATGCCATATACCATCCATGCAGGAGAATGTGGAAGCAGGGAAGAAATCCGTACGGCCATTGAACTGGGAACATCGCGGATCGGTCACGGAATTGCCATGAGCGGGGACGAGGAATTAAAGAAGGAAGTTGCAGAGAAAAAGATCGGAGTGGAACTGTGTCCGACGAGTAATCTGCAGACAAAGGCGGTCACGGATTTTACAGACTATCCGTTTAGGGAATTTTACGATGCCGGAATTTTGCTTTCCATCAATACGGACAACCGTACCGTCAGCGATACCAGCTGTACGGATGAGTATATGCGTCTGGCAGAAGCCGGGATGTTTCAAGAGCCGATGTGTGAGAAAATTTATATGGCTTCGCTGCATTCGGCATTTGCGGACGATGATACCAAACAGGTATTATGGAAAAAGTGGATGTCAATGTTTGATTTATAGACCTGTTTTCGGTATAATGTAACATTGCGTAGGTTCTATCAGCATCTGATGGACCGTACTTATCAAACGATAAATTATAGTAGAAAGAAAAAGAGGAATAAGATGTCAATCGATCAGAGCAAAATTCGTAATTTTTGTATTATTGCCCATATTGATCACGGTAAGTCTACACTTGCGGATCGAATCATAGAAAAAACAGGAACGCTGACCAGCCGTGAGATGCAGGCACAGGTTCTCGATAATATGGATCTGGAGCGTGAGAGGGGAATCACGATCAAATCCCAGGCAGTGCGCATCATTTATCAGGCAAAGGATGGAGAGGAATATATTTTTAACCTGATTGATACGCCGGGACACGTGGATTTTAATTATGAAGTATCCCGGAGTCTTGCAGCGTGTGATGGTGCCATCCTGGTTGTGGATGCCGCACAGGGGGTGGAAGCCCAGACACTTGCCAATGTCTATCTGGCACTGGATCATGATCTGGATGTGCTTCCGGTCATCAATAAGATTGATCTGCCGAGTGCACGCCCGGAAGAGGTCGCACAGGAAATCGAGGATGTGATCGGTATCGAGGCGATGGATGCCCCGCGTATTTCTGCAAAGACCGGACTGAATATTGAGGAAGTGCTTGAACAGATCGTGACAAAGATTCCGGCACCTGCCGGAGATCCGAAGGCACCGCTTAAGGCGTTGATCTTCGATGCGCTGTATGATTCCTATAAGGGTGTAATTGTTTTCTGCCGGATCAAGGAAGGTACCGTCAAAGTGGGAACCAAAATCAAAATGATGGCCACAGGAGCCGAGGATCTGGTGACAGAAGTGGGATATTTCGGTGCCGGGCAGTTTATTCCGTGTGACGAGCTTTCCGCAGGCATGGTTGGATATATCGCAGCGAGCATTAAAAATGTGCGCGATACACGTGTCGGAGACACTGTGACAGAGCTCGACCGCCCGTGTGCAGAACCGCTTCCGGGATATAAAAAGGTCAATCCGATGGTGTACTGCGGATTATATCCGGCAGACTCTGCCAAGTATCCGGATCTGCGGGATGCGCTTGAAAAACTGCAGGTCAATGATGCATCGTTACAGTATGAACCGGAGACGTCCCTTGCCCTGGGATTTGGATTCCGTTGCGGATTCCTTGGATTACTGCATCTTGAGATTATTCAGGAGCGTTTAGAGCGTGAGTTTAATCTGGATCTTGTGACTACGGCACCCGGTGTTATTTATAAGGTGCACAAGACCAACGGAGAAGTGTTTGACCTGACCAATCCGTCCAATCTGCCGGACCCTTCGGAGATTGAATACATGGAGGAACCGTTTGTATCGGCAGAGATCATGGTAACCAGCGAGTATGTCGGGGCAATTATGAAGCTTTGTCAGGAACGCCGCGGTATTTATATCAGCATGGATTATATTGAAGCAACCCGTGCCGTGATCAAATATGATATGCCACTGAATGAGATTATTTACGATTTCTTTGATGCATTAAAGTCGCGGTCCCGCGGATATGCCTCTTTTGATTATGAAATGAAAGGATATGTCCGTTCCGACCTTGTCAAACTGGATATTCTTATTAATAAGGAGATGGTGGACGCCTTATCCTTTATTGTATTCAAAGACAGTGCATATGACAGAGGCCGTAAAATGTGTGAGCGTCTGAAAGAAGAGATTCCGAGACATCTGTTTGAAATCCCGATTCAGGCAGCCGTAAACGGAAAAGTCATCGCTCGTGAAACGGTTAAGGCCATGCGCAAGGATGTCCTGGCAAAATGTTACGGCGGTGATATTTCCCGTAAGAAAAAGCTTCTGGAGAAACAGAAGGAAGGAAAGAAGAGAATGCGTCAGGTCGGCAGCGTAGAAGTGCCGCAGGAGGCATTCATGAGTGTATTG
Organism: Roseburia sp. TF10-5; assembly: GCF_003462365.1. NCBI lineage: Bacteria > Bacillati > Bacillota > Clostridia > Lachnospirales > Lachnospiraceae > Roseburia > Roseburia sp. TF10-5. The sequence continues at coordinate 162,181 of NZ_QTYW01000006.1, forward strand.
AAACTGGATGAAGACTGATTCTATGAATGAAAAGAAACTGGAATTATATATTCATATCCCTTTTTGCGTGAAAAAGTGTGATTACTGTGATTTCCTGTCCTTTCCGGCAGACAGCAATACACAGATCAGATATGTGCATGCCCTGCTGCAGGAAATCCGTTATTACGGAAATCTGCTTGGGGATTATCATGTCCCGACAATTTATATCGGAGGGGGCACGCCGAGCTGGCTGGAGGAAAATCTGATTTACACCGTGCTGCAGCAGGTTGCTTCGAGTTTTCATGTGGAGGCGGATGCGGAGATCAGCATCGAGTGCAATCCGGGAACGGTGACGGCAAAGAAACTGAATGTTTATCAGAGTGCGGGGATCAACCGCCTCTCGATCGGACTGCAGTCAACAAACAATGAGGAGCTGAAAGCACTTGGAAGAATTCACACGTATGATCAGTTTTTAAAAACGTATGAGCTGGCGAGAAATGCAGGGTTTGAAAATATCAATATTGATCTGATGAGCGGTCTGCCTTACCAGACGCTGGACAAATTTTTAGAATCCCTGCAGACGGTGATCCGGCTGAAACCGGAACATATTTCGGCATATTCCCTGATCATAGAAAAGGGGACACCGTTTTATGAACGGTATAAGTTTGACGCAGTGAAGCAGGAAGCCGGACTTCATACGGAGATTCTTCCGGACGAGGATGAGGTATACCGCATTTATAAGGCCACGCAGGATGTATTGAAACAGGCGGGATACCGGCAGTATGAAATTTCCAATTTTGCCCAGCCGGGGTATGCCTGCAGACATAACATCGGCTACTGGACCAGAGAAAATTATCTGGGGCTGGGGCTGGGGGCATCTTCCCTGGTGGAAAATGTCCGGTATACCAACACCCGGCAGCTGTATGCGTATGGAGAATTTTGTGACCACCTGCAGGAAAAGTCTCCGGCAGAGTTTTTAAAAGACGGGGAGCATGCCGTACCAGAGGATCTCTGGATTGGCAGCTGTGTACAGGAACAGGCACAGATTCTGACAAGAAAAGAGCAGATGGAGGAATTTATGTTTCTGGGGCTGCGGATGAATGAGGGAGTAACCAGAGCAGCATTTGAGCAAAGCTTTGGGGTACCGATTGAGGCCGTGTATCTGGAAACACTTCGCAAGCTGAAAGAACAGGGACTTTTGCAGATGGTTGCTGGCAGGATTGCACTGACCGACAAGGGGATGGATCTGGCCAACTACGTGATGGCGAAGTTTCTTTTATAAAATATAATTATAAAATAAAAATAAAATAGCATCAGGGTGTTGACAAAAAAACACCTTGGTGCTATTTTAATAGCAGAACGATATTAGCACTCTAAGTAAATGAGTGCTAACAAACCAAAAACAACCGGTGAAGGTTCAGGAACAGGAGACGGGAAAATGGCAGACGAGAATATGGAATTGGATGAAAGAAAAGTAAAAATTCTGGATGCAGTTATCCGTAATTATCTTGCAACCGGTGAACCTGTGGGATCACGAACCATTTCAAAATATACGGATCTGAATTTAAGTTCTGCAACCATCCGCAATGAGATGGCAGATCTTGAAGAACTTGGTTATATCGTGCAGCCACATACATCAGCAGGAAGAATTCCTTCAGACAAAGGCTATCGGTTTTATGTGGATCATCTGATGCAGGAAAAAGACCGGGAAGTCAAAGAAATGAAGGACTTCGTAATAGAAAAAACCCAGAAGATGGATGAGGTATTAAAAAAGGTTGCAAAGATGCTTGCAAACAACACCAATTATGCGACAATTGTTTCCGCACCGACTTACAGTGGAAACAAAGTAAAGTTTATGCAGCTGTCCAATGTAGATGAGAAACATATACTGGCAGTTATCGTAATGAACAGCAACATGGTAAAGAATCAGATGATCGACGTGGAAGAACCGCTCGACAACGAAACTTTACTGAAACTGAACATTCTGCTGAATACAGCATTGAATGGGCTGTCACTGCAGGAAATCAATCTGGGAACGATTTCCAAACTGAAAGAGCAGGCAGGCGTGCACAGTGAGATTGTTTCCCATGTGCTGGATGCACTGGGACAGACGCTGAGTGAAAACGAGGATCTGCAGATCTACACAAGCGGTGCAACCAATATTTTGAAATATCCGGAACTTTCTGATTCAGAGAGTGCGGCAGGTCTTCTTTCCACATTTGAGGAAAAAGATGAGCTGGTAAATCTGGTAACGGAATCCCTTTCTGAGGGGGAGCGCAAAGGAAATGAAATACAGGTTTATATCGGAAATGAAGCTCCGGTACAGACGATGAAAGATTGCAGTGTCGTTACCGCAACTTATGATCTGGGGGAGGGCGTCAAAGGAACGATCGGAATTGTTGGTCCGAAACGGATGGATTACGAGAATGTTGTTGACAACCTCAAAAACTTAAAGTCCCAGTTAGACGGTATTTTTGATAAAGAAAAAGGGCAATCCTAGAAAGGTGGTAAACATGGCAGAGAACAAAAAAGTCATGGAAGAAGAGGCAGTAGATACAAAAGAAACCAAGGCCGAACAGACATGTGAAGAAACAAAGGACACAAAGGAGACGGCGGCAGAGGAAACAAAAGAAACTGCAGCCGAAGAAAAGGATACAAAGAAAGAAGAGAAATCCGAAAAAAAGGGTGCCTTTGGAAAGAAAAAGAAAGATAAAAAAGACGAACAGATCGAAGATTTAAACGACCGTCTGAAACGTCAGATGGCAGAGTTTGATAATTTCCGTAAACGTACGGAAAAAGAAAAAGCGCAGATGTTTGACATGGGAGCAAGAACAATCATTGAAAAGATTCTCCCGGTTATCGACAATTTCGAGCGTGGGCTTGCAGCTGTACCAGAGGAACAAAAGGATGATGCTTTTGTTATCGGTATGGATAAAGTATATAAGCAGATGCTGACAGAATTAGATGCCATCGGGGTGAAACCGATTGAGGCACTGGGAAAGGAATTTGATCCGGATCTCCATAATGCAGTTATGCAGGTGGAAAGCGAAGAGTATGAACCGGGAACAGTTGCCCAGGAATTACAAAAAGGTTACACCTACAAGGACAATGTGGTCCGCCACAGTATGGTCGCTGTAGTCAGCGAATAAAGGTATTTCCTATTCCGCATGGAGTAGTAAATCATAAATTAGCAAAACAATTTTATTTGATCATAATTTTAGCAGGAGGAAAAGAAAATGGGCAAGATCATTGGTATTGACTTAGGAACAACCAACAGCTGTGTAGCTGTTATGGAAGGTGGAAAACCTACCGTTATTGCAAACCAGGAAGGTGCAAGAACAACACCATCCGTTGTAGCATTTACAAAGACAGGAGAGCGTCTCATCGGTGAGCCGGCAAAGCGTCAGGCTGTTACAAATGCTGAGAAGACGATTTCTTCCATTAAGAGACATATGGGTACGGATTATAAAGTAGCCATTGATGACAAACAGTACAGTCCACAGCAGATTTCCGCTATGGTACTTCAGAAATTAAAGGCTGATGCAGAAGGATACCTTGGAGAAAAGGTTACAGAAGCTGTTATTACAGTTCCTGCATATTTCAACGATGCACAGCGTCAGGCAACCAAGGATGCCGGAAAGATTGCAGGTCTGGATGTAAAGCGTATCATCAACGAGCCTACTGCAGCAGCACTTGCATATGGCCTTGATAACGAAAAAGAACAAAAGATCATGGTATATGACCTTGGTGGTGGTACATTTGATGTATCTATCATTGAGATCGGTGACGGTGTCATCGAAGTATTATCTACCAACGGTGATACACATCTTGGTGGTGATGATTTTGATAACAAGATCACACAGTGGATGATCGATGAGTTTAAGAAGGCAGAGGGTGTTGATCTTTCTACCGACAAGATGGCTTTACAGAGATTAAAAGAAGCTGCCGAGAAAGCAAAGAAGGAACTTTCTTCCGCAACTACTACAAATATTAACTTACCATTCATCACAGCTACTGCTGAGGGACCAAAGCACTTTGATATGAACCTCACCAGAGCAAAATTTGATGAATTAACACATGATCTCGTAGAGAGAACTGCAGTACCGGTACAGAACGCTATGAAGGATGCAGGTCTTACAAATGCAGATTTAGGTCAGGTTCTTCTGGTTGGTGGTTCTACACGTATCCCGGCTGTACAGGATAAGGTAAGACAGATGACAGGCAAAGAGCCAAGCAAGTCCTTAAACCCGGATGAGTGTGTAGCAATCGGTGCTTCTATTCAGGGTGGTAAATTAGCAGGTGATGCAGGTGCCGGCGAGATCTTACTTCTCGATGTAACACCACTGTCACTTTCTATCGAGACCATGGGTGGTATTGCAACCCGTCTGATCGAGAGAAATACTACCATTCCTACGAAGAAGAGCCAGATCTTCTCTACCGCAGCAGATAACCAGACCGCTGTAGATATCAACGTTGTACAGGGTGAGCGTCAGTTCGCAAGAGATAACAAATCTCTCGGACAGTTCCGTCTGGATGGTATCCCGCCAGCACGTCGTGGTGTTCCACAGATCGAGGTTACATTCGATATCGATGCAAACGGTATTGTAAATGTATCTGCCAAGGATCTTGGAACAGGCAAAGAGCAGCATATCACAATCACAGCCGGATCTAACATGTCAGATGAAGAAATCGATAAGGCTGTTAAGGAAGCTGCTGAGTTTGAAGCACAGGATAAGAAGAGAAAAGAAGCAATCGATGCCAGAAATGAAGCTGAGAGCTTTGTATTCCAGACAGAGGATGCATTAAAGCAGGTAGGAGATCAGGTTGATCCTGCAGACAAGTCAGCAGTAGAAGCTGACGTTGCAGCAGTAAAGGCTTTTCTGGATGCACACAAGGAAGCAGAGCAGATGACAGATGCAGATGTTGCTGAATTAAAGGCAGCACAGGAGAAACTGACACAGAGTGCACAGAAGGTATTTGCAAAGATGTATGAGCAGGCACAGGCAGCACAGGGTGCAACAGGCGCAGGCCCGAATCCGGGAGCAGGTCCTGATATGGGTTCTGCAGCAGGAGCAAACACCGGAGCAGGAGCAAATGGTGCAGATGATGATGTCATCGATGCAGATTTCAAAGAGGTTTAATTTAGAAAATAAATAGACAAAGCGTGGGGTTTCCGGTTTTCCGGAAACCCTATGCGTACTATAAGGGATTAATATTATGGCAGAGAAAAGAGATTATTACGAGGTCCTTGGAATTCCAAAGACCGCAACGGAAGCAGAAATAAAAAAAGCTTTCCGTACAACCGCCAAGAAGTATCATCCGGATATGCATCCGGGAGATAAAGAGTGTGAGGAAAAATTTAAGGAAGCGCAGGAGGCATATGCCGTTTTGAGTGATCCGGAAAAGCGCAGACAGTATGATCAGTTTGGTCATGCTGCGTTTGATGGAGGCGCCGGCGGTGCAGGTGGATTCGATTTTTCCGGCATGGATATGGGAGATATCTTTGGCGATATTTTCGGAGACTTTTTCGGTGGCGGAAGACGAAACAGCAACAATAACGGACCGGCGCAGGGCGCAAGTGTACGTCTTACCGTCCGTATTACGTTTGAAGAAGCTGTGTTTGGATGTTCTAAGGAACTTGAGTTCCCGTATAAAGAAGAATGTAAGACCTGTCACGGAACCGGGGCAAAACCGGGAACTTCACCGGAAACCTGCAGCAAGTGCGGGGGAAAAGGGAAAGTGGTATATTCCCAGCAGTCTTTGTTTGGCATGATGCAGAATGTGCAGACCTGTCCGGATTGCGGCGGTACCGGTAAGGTGATCCGTGAAAAATGTCCGGATTGCCGGGGAACGGGATATATCTCAAAGAAAGTACGAAAGACCGTAGAGATTCCGGCCGGAATTGATAATGGACAGTCTGTTCGTGTCAGAGGTTACGGAGAACCGGGACGAAACGGAGGTCCGAGAGGAGATCTTCTGGTAGAAGTTCTTGTTTCCAGAAGCAATGCGTTTGAACGTCAGGACATGAATATATTTTCCAATGCTTCGATTTCCTTTGGTATTGCAGCACTGGGCGGGGATATCCGTATCAGGACGGTGGACGGAGATATCATCTATACCGTTGCACCGGGTACCCAGAGCGGAACGAGAATCCGCCTGAAAGGCAAAGGAGTACCATCGATCCGAAACAAGGCAGTACGTGGAGACCATTATGTAACACTGATTGTCAACACGCCGACGGGCTTAAACAAAGAGGCAAAAGAGGCGTTGCGTAAATTTGATGAATTGACGGGAAATTCCCTGAATAAAGAGGGCGGAGCACAGACCGGAAAAGAAAAAAAGAAGGGTTTTATGGACAAAATCAAAGAATCTTTCGATGAACATTAGTACAAATCGCCTATAGTAATCTGGTACAAAGTATTGTATGATGAGTCTGTTAGTATTATTGGCAGCATGTGTGTACGGATACGGAGGCATGTGGGGGATGACGCTGGAAGAAGAACGTAAAGCTTTGGAGGAGCAGCGCCGCACGCTGGAGCGTGAACGGCGGGAATTTACCCGGCGGGTGGAGATTGAAGACCGCCGTCTGGAACAGCAGCAGAAGCTTTTCAATATGAAATTTAAAATACTCGAAGAAGAACTGGTGAAACTTGCAACAGAGAAAGAACATGTGAAGAAGCAGAAAGCTTTCTATCAGCGGGTAAGCGATTTTTCCGTGACAGCAGAGCAGCCTGTTATCAGAGGAGAAATGTTCTTCTCCGGAGTAGAGAGCAGACAGTCTCTTAAGAAACGTTATAAAGACCTGATCAAAATTTATCATCCGGATAATCTGGATGGGGATAAGAATACCGTTCAGGAAATTAACAGTGAGTATCATAAGCTTTGTGCTGTGTACAAAAATTAAAACAGCCATACGGTCTGTCCGCAGACCGTATGGCTGTTTTATGCATGTTTAACATGTTTAATGTCGTTCCTCATGAAGACGCTTAAAAATCTCCTCCTCTGACATGGCAGTGGCGGACTGAATGTTTTCTTCCATATTGTAGGTTCTCTGTTTTTTGATATAGAGAGTATTGGTGTTCTCTTTATATTCTACATCACTGGTATCAGAAGTATTTCGCTGCCGGTCATCGGTGTTGAATGCTTTCTGAAGTCCTTCTACAAGATTGCGTTTATCCATTTATTGTTTTCTCCTATAACTGTATAACTATCAACTTAACCCCTATATTATAACATGGGTTTTTTTGATGTACAATGTTTTCTTGAAATTTTATTGGAAATAAGGTATGATATATACAGTATGCCTTAGTGTAGAATTGAGAGGATGGTAACATGAAGTGGAAAAAATATACAATTGAGACAACGACCGCAGCAGAGGATTTTATGAGTTCCATGCTGATGGATCTGGGCATTGAGGGAATAGAGATTGAAGACAATATTCCGCTTACCAAAGAAGACCAGGCGGATATGTTTATTGATTTTCTGCCGGAACTTCCTCCGGATGAGGGCATCAGCCATGTGAGCTTTTATGTGGAAGAAGACGGCAGTGATCAGACGGAGATTTTAAAGCAGGTAAAGATCGGACTCGAGAAACTGCGTGACATGGTGGAAGTGGGAAGCGGTGTCATTACATCTTCCGAAACAGAAGATCTTGACTGGATCAATAACTGGAAAAAATATTTTACTTCTTTTACCATTGATGATATATTAATCAAACCGACCTGGGAAGAATTAAAGGAAGAAGACAAAGATAAATTTCTGATTGAGATCGATCCGGGAATTTCTTTCGGAACAGGAAAACATGAAACGACACAGCTTTGCATCCGGCAGTTACAGAAATATGTGGAAGGAAAACATCCGAAAGTACTGGATGTGGGATGTGGCAGTGGAATTTTATCGATTGTGGCATTAAAACTCGGCGCAAGAGAAGTCGTGGGAACGGATCTGGATGCAGACTGCATGACTTCTACAAGGGATAATATGCAGGTAAACCATCTCGATTTGTCTCTGGGAACCTTTTATGTGGGAAATCTGATTGATGATGAAGAACTTCAGGAAAAGGTTGGGACAGAGGAATATGAGATTGTTGTGGCAAATATTTTAGCACCAGTTATCATTGCCATGGCACCGGTCATTCCGGCCAGATTAAAACAGGGTGGTTATTTTATCACTTCCGGCATCATTGATTTTAAGGAAAACGAAGTAAAAGAAGCGATGGAAGCAGCAGGACTTACTGTAGTGGAAATCAATCATCAGGGTGAGTGGGTAAATATTACCGCACAGAAACAGTAGGAGCAGGGTATGTACCAGTTTTTTGTGGAAGATGAACAGGTGCAGCAGGATCGGATCTGCATTGTGGGCAGTGATGTCAATCATATCGGTCATGTGCTGCGCATGAAGACAGGGGAGAAAATCCGCATCAGCGATCAGAGCGGCAGATCGTATTTTTGCCGTATTCTGGAAATTACAGAGGAAGAGGTCTGGGCACAGATAGAGGATACCGATGAAATGGGAACAGAGTTTTCCCATAAGGTGTATCTTTTTCAGGGTCTTCCTAAAAGTGATAAGATGGAACTGATCATACAAAAGACCGTGGAACTTGGTGTCTATACCGTCATACCGGTTGCCATGAAAAACTGTGTGGTAAAGCTGGATGAAAAGAAGGCACAGAGCAAATGTAAGCGGTGGCAGGCAATTGCAGAGAGTGCGGCAAAACAGTCGAAGCGGACCGTGATTCCGCAGATTCAGATGCCACTTTCCTGGAAACAGGCATTGGAAGAGGCAAAGGAGCTGGACGTTGTCCTGGTTCCGTATGAGAATGAAAGAGGCATGGAAGCAACAAGAGAGATCTTTCGCTCGATTCCGGAAGGGGCGTCCATCGGAGTCATGATCGGTCCGGAGGGCGGATTTTCCCCGGAAGAGATTGCGCAGCTGGATAAAGACATGCATCGGATCTCTCTTGGCAGACGTATTTTGCGCACAGAAACAGCAGGAATGGCAACACTTTCCATGCTGATATACGAATTGGATATATAAGAAGGGGAAAAATGGAAGCATATTTGGATAATTCGGCAACGACAAGATGTTGTGAGGAAGCGGCACAGCTGGTGGTAAAATTACTGACGGAGGATTATGGAAATCCATCTTCCCTGCACAACAAAGGCGTGATCGCCGAAAATTATATGAACGATGCAAGAAAAAAAATTGCAAAGACATTAAAGGTACAGGAAAAAGAAATCTGTTTTACGTCAGGTGGTACAGAGTCCAATAATCTTGCAATTATCGGTGTGGCAGAGGCAAACAAGCGAAGTGGAAAACATGTGATAACGACGTCCATTGAACATCCGTCCGTGTCGGCAACGATGGCATATCTGGAGGAACACGGATATGAAGTCACATATCTTCCGGTAGATGCTTATGGTGTGATTTCTCTGGACGATCTGAAAGCGGCAATCCGGCCGGATACCATTCTGGTTTCCCTCATGCAGGTAAATAATGAAATCGGAGCGGTGGAGCCGATCGCGGAAGCGGGGGCACTGATCAAACAGTGTAATCCACAGACGCTTTTTCATGTGGATGCCATTCAGTCCTATGGAAAAATGAGAATTTATCCGGCAAAAATGCATGTAGACCTTCTCTCGGTCAGCGGACATAAGATTCATGGACCGAAAGGAAGCGGATTTTTATATATCAAAGACAAGACGAAAATTCATCCGCTGTTAAACGGAGGCGGACAGCAGAGGGGAATGCGTTCCGGCACGGAAAATGTTCCGGCAATCGCAGGACTTGGCGTAGCAGCGGAACGTATTTATACTGGTTTTGAGGAAAAAATCGACCGGATGTATACCCTGCGAGAGCATTTTATTGAGGGAGTGACAAAAATTCCGGGTGTACACGTCAACGGCCATACCGATCGCAGCAATGCACCGCATATTGTCAGTGTCAGCACGGAAGGTGTGCGCGCGGAAGTATTGCTTCATGCATTAGAGGATAAAGAGATCTATGTGTCAGCGGGAAGTGCATGTTCTTCCAACAAGCCTTCCGTCAGTCATACGCTAAAAAGTATTGGCTTAAAGCCAGAGTTTTTGGATGCAACCATCCGGTTCAGCTTTTGCGTGGAGACAACGGAAGAAGAGATTGATTATGCAGTAAAAGAGATGGCGGCATTGGTTCCGATGCTACAGAAATATACAAGACATTAGAAAAAGGAGAGCAGTATGTATAAATCATTTTTGATTAAATATGCGGAAATTGCCATTAAGGGAAAGAACCGTTATTTGTTTGAGGATGCACTGGTACAGAATATCAGATATCATCTTAAGCGTGTAGAGGGAACCTTCCATGTACGCAAGGAAAACGGACGTATCTATGTGGATACGGAAGGAGAATACGATTATGATGAAACTGTAGAAACATTACAGAGGATTTTTGGAATCGTAGGAATCTGTCCGGTAGTACTGGTTGAAGATGAAGGATTTGATGCCCTGGCAAAAGTAGTATGTGACTATGTGGATCGCACATATCCGGACAAAAATTTTACATTTAAGGTGGATGCGCGCCGTGCCAGAAAGAATTATCCGATGACTTCGATGGAGATCAATGCAGCTGTTGGGGAAAAGATTCTTGATGCATTTCCGGAAACCAGCGTTGACGTACATCATCCGGAGGTGATGATTCATATCGAGATCCGCCCGATGATCAATATTTATTCCACAGAGATCCCGGGACCGGGAGGCATGCCGCTTGGCACAGCAGGCCGTGCAATGCTTCTTTTATCCGGCGGAATCGATTCACCGGTTGCCGGATATATGGTATCCAAACGAGGGGTAACACTTGAAGCGACCTATTTTCATGCACCGCCATACACCAGTGAGCGTGCAAAACAGAAAGTGATTGACCTGGCAAAGAAAGTTGCAAGATATTCCGGACAGATCAAGCTTCATGTGGTGAACTTTACCGATATCCAGCTTTATATTTATGAGAAATGTCCGCATGAGGAACTGACTATCATCATGCGTCGCTATATGATGAAAATTGCAGAGCATTTTGCCGAAGAGGGAAAATGTCTGGGTATGATTACCGGAGAGAGTATCGGGCAGGTGGCAAGCCAGACCATGCAGTCCCTTGCTGTGACCAATGAAGTGTGTCATATGCCGGTATACCGTCCGCTCATTGCCATGGACAAGCAGGATATTGTATCAATCGCAGAAAAAATTGACACATACGAGACGTCCATTCTTCCGTATGAGGATTGTTGTACGATTTTCGTGGCAAAGCATCCGGTTACCAAGCCAAGCCTGAAACATATTAAAAAATCAGAGTGCCGGCTGGAAGAAAAAATAGACGAACTGATGCAGACAGCAATCGATACGACAGAGACGATTCTGGTAGATGCAGAATAATCTGTTTTTGGAAAATTATTTCCGTGAAACAAAAAATCCCCTGTCTGCAATACAGACAGGGGATTTTGTAAGTAATTACTGGGAAATAATGTATGGCTTTAAAGCTTCCAGAATCTCATTCAGATTATCCTCGGTATGGATGGCGAGATCAATCGGCTTGGAAAGATCCAGGCTGAAAATTCCCATGATGGATTTTGCGTCAATGACATATCTGCCGGAAATCAGATCAAAATCGTATTCAAACTGAGAGATGGTATTAACAAATGATTTTACTTTTCCAATAGAATTTAATGAAATCTGTACTGTTTTCATAATGAAAACCTCCTTGAAAATATTCATGAAAAACTCATGCTGTTTATATCTTTGATAGTAATATTTTTTATTGGAAAAGTCAAGAAATGTATGAAGATAATTGTATAAAGGAGTAAAAATGAAAAAAGCAGCATTACACAATCTGGGATGCAAAGTGAATGCATATGAGACAGAAGCTATGCAGCAGATGCTTGAAGAAGCGGGGTACGAAATCGTGCCGTTTTCGGAGAAAGCAGATGTCTATGTGATCAATACCTGTTCCGTAACAAATATGGCGGACCGCAAATCAAGACAGATGCTGCACCGGGCAAAAAAGCTGAATCCGGATGCGGCTGTTGTTGCTGCCGGATGCTATGTACAGACCAAAGAGGATGAGGCAAAATGTGATGAAGCAATTGATATTCTGATCGGAAATAATCAGAAAAAAGAACTGGTAGAGCGGCTGGATGCTTTCTTTGCGGGCAGAGGAGAAAAGGTGGAGGCTGTGGTGGATATTAACCACGAAAAACAGGCATTTGAGGAGCTGACACTGGATCATGCAGCAGAGCATACCCGCGCGTTTATAAAAGTACAGGATGGCTGTAACCAGTTCTGCAGTTACTGCATTATTCCGTATGCCAGAGGACGGGTGAGAAGCAGAAATGTTCAGAATGTTCTGGAGGAAGTAAAGCGTCTGGCAGCGTCCGGATATCAGGAAGTGGTACTGACCGGAATTCATCTGAGCTCCTACGGGATTGACTGCGGGGAAAGTCTGCTGCATCTGATCCAGATGGTGCATCAGGTGGAGGGAATCCGGCGTATCCGTTTAGGTTCGCTGGAACCGAGAATCGTGACGGAAACATTTGCAGAAGAACTGGCAAAGATGGAGAAGATCTGTCCGCATTTTCATCTGTCACTGCAGAGCGGATGCGATGCAACGCTTGCCCGGATGAATCGGAAATATACGACGGAAGAATACGAAAATGCATGCAGTATTTTACGGAAAAACTTTACGCATCCGGCAATCACAACGGATGTTATTGTTGGATTTCCTGGAGAGACAGAAGAAGAATTTGCACAGACAAAGGAATATTTAAAACGCATTCATTTTTATGAGATGCATATTTTTAAATATTCCCGACGGCAGGGAACCCGTGCGGCAGTGATGGAACATCAGGTGCCGGAGGAAATCAAGACGAAGCGCAGTGCCCAGCTGCTGGCACTTGCGGAAAGTATGTCGAGGGAATTCCGCGCGTATTATGTGGGAAAAGAGGAAGAAGTACTCTTTGAGGAACCAATGGAAGTTGACGGAGAAACGTGGTATACTGGATATACCAAAGAGTATGTAAAGATCGCGGCAAAAACGGAAGAACCGCTTGATAATGTGATGAAAAGGGGAAGAGTGGAAGCGGCTCTGACCGATGAGATTTACCGTATGAAACTATAGCGCTTGTATTTTTCCTCAATTTCGTATACAATAGATGGGACAGGACTTGTTGGAATGAACAAGGGCAGGGACGGCGAATATGGAGAATTTAAATAATACACAATATTTTACAGTACAAAAGGAACCGGAATTACAGGTAAGAGATGTTTTAGAGATCGTATTCCGTGCATTGAGTGAGAAAGGATACAATCCGGTGAATCAGATTGTAGGATATATTATGTCCGGAGATCCGACATATATTACCAGTCATAACAATGCGAGAAGTCTGATCATGAAGGTAGAGCGGGACGAACTTGTAGAAGAAGTTTTACGTGCATACATCAAAAACAATTCCTGGGAATAATCCGGTACGGGAGAATTATGCGGATTTTAGGATTGGATTTCGGTTCAAAGACAGTGGGTGTTGCAGTGAGTGATGCGCTGTTAATTACAGCGCAGGGAGTGGAAATTATCCGAAGGAAAGCTCCAACGAAGCTCAGGCAGACACTGGCGCGGATCGAACAGCTGGTAAGCGAGTACGAGGTGGAAAAAATTGTGCTCGGTTACCCGAAAAATATGAACAGTACAGAAGGGGAGCGCTGCGAGAAAACAAAAGAATTCAAGGAAATGCTTGAAAAACGCTGTGGTCTCCCTGTTATTTTATGGGATGAACGGCTGACAACAGTTGCAGCAGACCGTTCGATGATGGAAACAGGAATTCGAAGAGAAAACCGCAAGGAATATGTAGATGAAATTGCGGCTATTTTTATATTACAGGGATATCTGGATTATCTTTCAAATCATCCAGAAGAAAAATAAAAATACAAGGAAAAAATAAATGGAAAAAATTCAGTTTACAGATCCGGACACCAATGAGGTGGTGGAATTTGCTGTGGAAGAACAGACACAGCTGAATGGAATCAGATACTTACTTGTCTCTGATGGCAATGAAAACGGGGACAGTGAAGCATATATATTAAAAGAAATAAAGACACAGGATGAGGAAGTATTTTACGAGATGGTAGATGATGATACAGAGTTTGCTGCACTCGCGAAAATATTTGCTGAACTTGCGGATGAAGAAACACAGCTTTTATATTAGAGCGGAATATTATATTTGGAGGATTTATGAAAAAACAGGAAAAACAGAATAACAGTAAGCTTAAGATTATACCGTTGGGAGGTCTTGAGCAGATTGGTATGAATATTACTGCCTTTGAATACGAAGACAGTATTATTGTGGTGGATTGCGGTCTCGCATTCCCGGAAGATGACATGTACGGAGTGGATCTGGTGATTCCGGATGTCACTTATTTAAAGGAAAATATTGATCGTGTCAAAGGATTTTTTATTACGCACGGACATGAGGATCATATTGGTGCCATCCCATATGTTTTAAAAGATGTCAATGTGCCGATTTATTCGACCAGACTGACCAATGCCCTGATCGAGCACAAACTCGAAGAGCATGATATGCTCAAAAAAGTAAAAAGAAAAGTTGTCAAATACGGACAGCACATCAATCTTGGATGTTTCCGTGTAGAGTTTATCCGCACGAATCACAGTATTCAGGATGCGGCGGCACTTGCGATTTATTCCCCGGCAGGAATTGTCCTGCATACAGGAGATTTTAAGGTTGATTATACACCGGTATTTGGAGATGCCATTGATCTGCAGCGTTTCGGCGAGATCGGTAAAAAAGGAGTGTTAGCACTGCTTTGTGACAGTACCAATGCGGAGCGCCCGGGATTTACAGATTCCGAAAAGTCAGTAGGAAAAACGCTGGATAACATTTTTTCCGAGCATAAAAATACAAGAATTATTATTGCGACATTTGCATCCAATGTGGATCGTGTGCAGCAGATCATCAATTCTGCAGACAAGTTTGGCAGAAAAGTTGCGATTGAGGGACGAAGCATGGTCAATATTGTATCCATCGCTTCGGAACTGGGATATATTTCCCTGCCGGATAACATTCTGATTGATGTGGATCAGCTGAAAAATTATCCGGATGAAAAGACGGTTATCATTACAACGGGAAGCCAGGGAGAGTCCATGGCCGCATTGTCCCGCATGGCATCCGGCATGCACCGCAAAGTTACCATTAAGCCAAATGATACCATTGTATTCAGTTCCCATCCGATTCCGGGAAATGAGAAATCGGTTACCGGTGTGATCAATGAACTGATGCGCAAGGGTGCAGATGTGATTTTCGAAGATGTACATGTCAGCGGACATGCGTGCAAGGAAGATATCAAGCTGATTTATTCTCTGGTAAATCCGCTGTACGCGATTCCGGTGCATGGAGAATACAAGCATCTGATTGCACAGGCGAAGATTGCGGAAGAGCTTGGATATGACAGTGATCATATCAAAATCCTTTCTTCCGGAGATGTGCTTGAGATCGATGAGAATGGTGCAGAAGTGACCGGACATGTGCCGGTTGGCAATGTAATGGTAGACGGACTTGGTGTCGGAGATGTCGGAAATATCGTTCTTCGGGATCGTCAGCGTCTGGCAGAAGACGGAATTATTATTGTCGTCATGACACTCGAAAACGGATCCGGACAGGTACTTGCAGGACCGGATATCGTATCGAGAGGTTTCGTCTATGTACGTAATTCCGAGAGTCTGATGGATGAAGCAAAAACCGTTCTCGATAAGACCATGGATTATTGTATGGATCACAACATTACAGATTGGGGCAAGATCAAAAATGAAGTAAAAGATGCTCTGGGTGATTTCGTCTGGAAAGAGACCAAGAGACGTCCGATGATCATGCCGATTATCATGGAAGTATAGGGGTATTATGAATAAAGCTTTGTTCACTTTCATTAAAATTGCGTTTGTTATTATGCTGATCCTGCTGATTTTATATGGAACCGTTCATTTATGCAGGACCTGTTATGATTACGGGTATCGTTTCTTTGCAGAAAAGCAGATGGTACCGGATACGCAGGATGTGGAAAGCACGGAGGCACAATAGAAATAAATATGATAGTAGATGAACGACTGGTAACATATATCAATTCCCTGGATACGGGAAATACCAGAATTTTGGATGCTGTCGAACGAGAAGCTCTGGATTCCTATGTTCCGATTATTCGGAAGGAGATGCAGAGCTTTTTGAAGCTTTTGCTGGCGATGACAAAACCAAAAAGAATTCTGGAAGTCGGTACTGCGGTAGGGTTTTCTTCCATTCTGATGGCAGAATATGATCCGGTACCGTGTGAGATTGTCACGATTGAAAATTATGAAAAGCGAATCCCGATTGCCCGGGAAAATTTTAAGAGAGCAGGGAAAGAAGAGCAGATTACACTGCTTGAAGGGGATGCAGCGGAAATCCTTCCGACACTCACCGAGCCGTTTGATCTGATCTTTATGGATGCCGCAAAAGGACAGTATATTCATTTTATGCCGGATATTCTGCGTCTGCTGAAAACCGGAGGGACACTTGTCTCGGATAATGTGCTGCAGGATGGAGACATTATTGAGTCCCATTATGCGGTGATCCGCAGAAACCGGACGATTTACAAACGGATGCGGGAATATTTGTATGAGTTAACGCACCGGAAAGATCTGGTAACAGCGGTGCTGCCGGTGGGAGATGGAATTACAGTCAGTACAAAAGTAGAGGTAGAAAACGATGAGAAAGAATGAGTTGCTTGTTCCGGCAAGCAGTCTGGAAGTATTAAAAATTGCAGTTATTTATGGAGCCGATGCGGTCTACATCGGGGGAGAGGCATTCGGACTCAGAGCCAAGGCAAAAAACTTTACCATGGAAGAGATGGCAGAGGGAATTGCATTTGCACATGCACGGGGAGTTAAAGTTTATGTGACGGCAAATATTCTGGCACATAATTATGATCTTGACGGTGTGCGGGAATATCTTACGGAACTGCAGAACATGAAGCCGGACCGGCCGGATGCTCTGATCATTGCAGATCCGGCAATCTTTACGATCGCCGGAGAAGTATGCCCGGATATTGACCGCCATATCAGTACACAGGCAAACAACACCAATTACGGAACATTTCAGTTCTGGGAGAAACTCGGTGCTACCCGTGTGGTAACGGCAAGAGAACTTTCCCTGCGGGAGATCCGGCAGATCCGGGAACACATTTCCGATGATCTGGAGATAGAGACATTTGTACATGGCGCTATGTGTATTTCCTATTCTGGAAGATGTCTGCTGTCCAATTATTTTACAGGAAGGGATGCCAACCGCGGGGCATGTACACATCCGTGCCGGTGGAAATATTCTGTGGTTGAAGAGAAGCGTCCGGGTGAGTATTTTCCGGTATATGAGAATGAGCGCGGAACCTATATTTTCAATTCCAAAGATCTGTGTATGATTGAGCATATTCCGGATCTTCTGGAAGCAGGAATTGACAGTTTTAAGATTGAGGGACGTATGAAGACCGCACTTTATGTGGCAACGGTGGCGCGTACTTACCGTAAGGCGATTGACGATTATCTGGAATCTCCGGAGAAATATCAGGAAAATATGCCATGGTATCTCGAACAGATCAAAAGCTGCACATACCGCCAGTTTACCACGGGATTTTTCTACGGAAAACCTTCGGAGGAGACACAGATTTACGATAACAACACGTATGAAAAGGGATATACCTATCTGGGAATTGTCGGTCCGAAAAATGAAAAGGGAATGTACCGGATGGAACAAAAGAATAAATTTTCTGTCGGAGAACAGATCGAAGTGATGAAACCGGACGGACGCAATGTGACCGTTACGGTGCGGGGACTGATGGATGAAAAGGGAGAGCCGATGGAATCCTGTCCGCATCCGCAGCAGATCTTTTATGTGGATCTGGGGATGGAACCGGATGAATATGATATTCTCCGGAGACGGGAAGAAGAAGCGATCGCCCTGGATTAAAAAAATCTTAAGAAACACCCTCTGTCTGAACAATTGCGAAAGCACAGAGGGTGTGCTAATATAAGACAAAAGGACGTTGTTCTTAAGTAGCGAGTGAACCAGATAAGGAGGAGAGATTATGCGTTTGCAAAGCAAAAAACTGATTGCTGTATTGTGTGCGCTGGCAATGATTATTTCTGTATTTCCAGTACAGGCAGATGCGGCAGCAAAACCGAAATTTGTAAAGAATTATACGGTTCTTTATGAAAACAGCACCGGTAAGGGGGTGTATAAATATACCGTAACCAATCTTACCAAAGGGCAGAGGGTAAAATGGAGCCTTTCCGGCACCGGAAAAAGTTATGCAAAGCTGAAGAAAACAACGACATCCGTGAGCGGAAAGACATCTGCAAACAGTCTGACAATCCGCACCCAGGGAAAGGCAGCCGCAAAGAATAAAACCGTGATGGTAACTGCAAAAGTTTACAAAGGGAAGAAGTGCGTGAGCACGGTCAGGACTAAGTCTGCCAAGATTAAAATACTGCCGAAAACAATTTCTATTGTAGATAACGGAGTCTTGAAATATCAGGTGGGACAGACCTATCAGTTCCAGTTCCGTATCACTCCGGCAAATGCCATCAGCACCAATGTCTGGACTGCTGTGGATGGAAACGGAAATGATGTTTCGTCCATGATTACAAAGACCGGTGCATTTACTCCGGCAAAAGAAGGTACTTATACCATCACCGTGCAGGCAAAAGCGGGAAATAAAGTGGTTTCCGACAGCAAGGTTATCACTGTCGCAACTTCCATGACCGGAATTGCACAGATGGCAGCAAACAAGGTAGCGGCTGTATATTCCGGAAATGCCAAAAATCTTGTGAAAACAGGAGATTTTTCTATCCGGACCCAGGCGGGTGCAAAGATGGAAATCAAGTCGGCTGTATTTTCCGATGACGCAACACAGGTATTTCTTACCACCTATAATCAGCTGAAAGACGGTGCAATCTATACGGTTACCGATGGACAGTCAACATATGACTTTACCGCATCCGTGGGAAGACCGGTCAGCCTTAGAGTTGCGACAACAGAAGTGACCGTCGGAAAAGAGACACCAATCGAATACGAAATTCTTGATGCGAATGGAATTGATGTCAAGACAGCATATCCGGGAGATATTACTTATACGGAACGGATTACAAATGGTTACCGTACAAAGGATAATAAGATTTATATGACCGGAGTGGGAGATACCGGAACGGTTACACTGACTTATAAATGTGCAAGCGATCCGAATCTGGTACTGACCGGAAGCGGAACCTTTGTATGTAAGGCAGCCAGTGTGTCAAACAACACAAACCTTACACTTACTTCTTCGGAGGCAGTGCCGAATTACAGTGCATCCAATTACAAGGACAATCATAATGTAGCATCCGGCAGCAATTATTATGTACATTTCCGGGCTTTGGATACAGACAATACCGAGATGAAGTATGACAGCATCAAGTTTGAGTCTTCCGATCCGGACACATTGCTTGTAAATCCTGGAAAGAACAATGTTGCTTATGCAACAGCAATCAAGACAGGTACCGCAAATATTATCGTTACCGCAACCTATGCAAAGCAGGAATACACTTATGTATACGAGATTACGGTAGCGGAACCGGCATACCTTGCAACATTGTCTGCAGATAATACGCAGATTACCATGTCAAACGCTTATGCAACAGGGTATAAGGAATATGTCAATATTGAGGGAAGAGATCAGTATGGACAGAGTCTGAGACTCGAGAATGAGACATACCAGATCGTAGAAAACAGTACCAATAAAGTATCTATGGCTACCTATGATCCGACAACCGACCGTATGGTATTTGACGCATCCGGAAGAGCAGCAGGTGTTTACAATTATACCCTGACCCTGACAATGAACGGACATAAGGCATCCGTTAATGTTACCGTTGTTGTACAGACTCCTCCTTATAATGGAGCATCTTCCTATAAGGTTGATATCAGCAAACCGGTCATTGATCTGGCAATTACTTCTGGAGCATCTGCATCGGATCTGCTTGCATCAAAAGTGACAACACTGCGTCTGGCAGAGTATCGCGGAGGCGTATTCTATCGGTATGTGAATATTGCATCTGTAAGGATCAGTAAGGGTGGACAGTATTATGGAAGTGATCTGTCAAAGGGTGGATCTTCAACAGAACCTGCAGCAATTGGCAGTGGATCAGAAATTCCGATTTCTGCGGTTTCACTGAATGGAAATGTTGTGACAAAGGCACAGACAGGTACTTATCTGCTGGAACTGAAGTTCTATCCAAGTGATGGACAGAGCACATCACTGGCTACAACTACGGGATATCTGGAAGTTACCGACAGTCAGGCAAATCCAGTGATCAGTGTAGATCGCACCGTATCTACCGTAAACTGTAAGACGGCACTGGATCTGGCAAAGAACTGCCTGAGCATTCAGGGGATGGATGGCGGAGTGATTGCAGACTGTACCGTCACCGGATCGAGTGTACCGGGCGCAAGTTATTCCGTTACTTCAGGAATGTCTGTCAATATCAATTCTGTTGTTGTACAGGCAACCACAACACTTTCCGATAAGACAACGGTTGTATCTAATTATACGGTTTCTGTGGGAAAGACATTGAGAAATCAATAATACTCAGCTTAAAAAAGAAAATCACAGGACGCGAAAAGCGCTCCTGTGATTTTTTTGCGTAAAATATGAAATGATATATAAAAATATTCGGTTAAGATTGATAAAAATCAATAATCCGGTCAAGTCTTGCGGTCATGTTGGAAAGGAGCGCATCTAAAATCGTGATAGCTGTCATTGCCTCAACAACGACCACTGCACGCGGAACGATAATCGGATCGTGTCGTCCTTTGATGCTGATCTCAATTTCTTTTCCGTCTTTGTTGACGGTCTGCTGTGTTGCTGCAATGGACGGTGTCGGTTTGACGGCTGCACGGAAAAATAACAGCGAGCCATCACTCATGCCACCGAGCGTGCCACCGGAATAATTGGTTCTCTTGGAGATATGTCCATTCTCCATGCAAAATGCATCGTTGTTGGTTAGCCCGGTAGCGGTAGCTGCACCAAATCCGGCTCCGATTTCAAAGCCCTTTACGGCACCGATCGAGAGGATTGCTTTTGCCAGATTCGCATCGAGTTTTTCAAAAACAGGATCACCGAGTCCGACGGGAAGCCCCAAAATCTGACATTCGATGATGCCACCGCTGGAGTTTTGTTCCTGTAAACATTTTTCGAGATATGCGCTGGCTTTTGCTGCGGCTGTTGCATCCGGCATATACAGCTTGTTTTTTGAAATTTCTGCGGGATCAAACCGGGCAGGATCAATGGACACCGGACCGATTGCCTGACTGTAGGCAAGTATGGAGATGTCCATCTGCTCTAAAATTTTGATCGCAATTGCACCGCCGGCAACGCGTCCGATCGTTTCGCGCCCCGAGGAACGTCCGCCACCGCGGTAATCACGAAATCCGTATTTTTCGTCAAAACAGAAATCGGCATGTCCCGGCCGGTAGTAGGAGGCAATTTCACTGTAATCCGCAGAGTGTTGGTCTTTGTTCCAGACCATCATGGAAATCGGGGTACCGGTTGTTTTTCCCTCAAAGACACCGGATAAGATTTCTACCGTGTCACTTTCCCTGCGCTGTGTGGTAAATTTGGACTGGCCGGGTTTACGCCGGTCTAAAAATTTCTGGATATCTTCTTCACAGAGGCTGAGTCCGGCAGGACAGCCATCCACAACAACACCGATGCCTTTGCCGTGGGATTCCCCCCATGTGGTGATACGAAATAAATTGCCAAATGATGAGCCTGCCATAAATGCCTCCTTAAAAACGTTAATATTCTAAGGGATATTATAAAAAACATCGCATTGAATAGTCAAGAGAGATATGGTAATATTTAAAGGAAATAAACATAAAAAAGAGAGAGGGAACATATGGAATTTAACGCAGTATATCATCAGGCGAGTGACAATTACTGTTATCCGCTGAATGAGGATGAGCTGATTATCAATATAAAAACGGGTTACGATGTAAAATCGGTATCCATTATACTCGGAGATCCGTTTGCCACGGGAATATTAGGCGGCGGGGAGCACTGGGATGGGAAAAAGGAGCCGATCATATATAAAAAGCGGTTAAAAAATCAGATCTGGTGGACCACAACCGTGCGTCCGGAGTACAAGCGTCTGAAGTATTATTTTGAACTTCAGACAGAGGAGGAAAGCTGGTTTTATTTTGAAGACGGGTTTGTCAGCAGCGAACAGATGCATCTGGAGGGCAGAAGCCGTCAGTGCTTTGTTTTCCCATGGATGAATCCCTGTGATGTACCGCGTACCCCGGCATGGGTCAATGATACCGTATGGTATCAGATTTTCCCGGATCGTTTCTGCAACGGAGATCCTTCCAATGATCCTGAGAATGTGGTTTTGTGGAGAGAGCATGGAAGCGTGACCAATGAGGAATGTTTCGGAGGAGATCTGGCGGGGATTACAGACAAGCTGGATTATCTGCAGAATCTGGGAATCAACGGTCTGTATCTGACACCGATCAACGAAGCTCCGTCAAATCACAAATACGATACCACGGATTATACGAAGATTGATCCGCATTTTGGCGATGAGGAAACCTTTAAACACCTTGTGAAGGAAGCGCATAAGCGGGGCATCCGCGTAATGCTTGACGGTGTGTTCAATCATTCCGGATATTATTTCGCACCGTGGCAGGATGTGCTTGCAAAGGGACCGGAGTCGGAATATTATGATTGGTTTATGATCAATGAATGGCCGTTTGATAAAAACGGGCAGGCGGCAAAGAAGAAACAGTATTATACATTTGCCTTTTTTGATTCCATGCCAAAGATCAATACAAACAATCCGAAAGTACGCAAATATTTTGTAGATATTTGTGCCAACTGGGTGGAAAATTACGGAATCGATGGAATCCGTCTGGATGTGGCAAATGAAGTTTCCCACAGGTTCTGCAAAGAACTGCATGCGCGGGTCAAGGAGATCAACCCGGATATCTATATTCTCGGAGAAATCTGGCACAACGCGCTTCCGTGGCTGCGCGGAGATGAGTTTGATGCGGTAATGAATTATCCGCTTGGACAAAGTATCAAGGATTTCTGGATTGATAAGAGCCTGACGAATGAAGACTTTGAGTATACAATCAACCGCTGCTATACAAGCTATATGCAGCAGACCAATGATGTGCTGTTTAATCTGCTCGATTCGCATGATACCAAGCGGCTTCGCTCGGATGTGAAGAATCTGGATGAATATTTTGCACAGATTGCTGTGCTTTTTGCAATGCCGGGAAGTCCGTGCATTTACTACGGAACAGAAATTGCCATGGAAGGAAGCTATGATCCGGACTGCCGCAGATGTATGCCGTGGTCGGATATTGAGGCCGGAAAGTATGCAGAGCGCAGCAGGATCATATCTACACTGATTCATCTGCGCCGGCAGGAACCGCTCTTAAAAAGCCGTAATTTTCATTTTCCGAATGATTATGCAGCGTACAGGCGTGTGATCCAGTTTCAGAAAGTGGATTTTCCGGATTGTTATGTGGAAGTGCTGATTAACTGCTGTGAGGAAGATGTCGAGGTAGTGCCGCAGGGAGAAATTCTGCTTGAACGACATTACATAGATTCCACACTTTTGTCCAACGGTATTTTGATCCGCAGAATTCGAAAGTAAATAAAAAGAAAGAGGAATAACAGAAAATGGCTACATATGAGTTGTTAAAACAGGAAGGCAGTGCGAAACGTGCGGTGTTTCATACGGTGCACGGAGATATCCAGACGCCGGTATTTATGAATGTGGGAACGGTGGCCGCAATCAAGGGTGCTGTTTCAACAATGGATCTCAAAGAGATCAAATGTCAGGTGGAACTGTCCAATACCTATCATCTGCATGTGCGTCCAGGAGACAAGCTGATCAAAGAAATGGGCGGACTGCATAAGTTTATGGTCTGGGATCGTCCGATTCTGACAGATTCCGGCGGATTTCAGGTGTTTTCCCTGGCAGGACTCCGAAAAATTAAGGAGGAGGGCGTATATTTCCATTCCCATGTAGATGGCGCAAAGATCTTTATGGGACCGGAAGAGAGCATGCAGATCCAGTCAAACCTCGGATCGACGATTGCCATGGCATTTGACGAGTGTCCATCGAGTGTGGCAGAGCGCAGATATGTCGAAGATTCTGTTGCGCGTACGACCCGCTGGCTGGAGCGGTGCAAAAAAGAAATGCAGCGTCTGAACAGTCTGGAAGATACGATTAATAAAGAGCAGCTGTTGTTTGGAATTAACCAGGGAGCAATTTTTTCGGATATCCGGACGGACCATGCAAAGAGAATTTCGGAACTGGATCTGGATGGGTATGCAATTGGCGGACTTGCAGTGGGAGAAACCCATGAACAGATGTATCAGATCATAGAGGAGACCGTTCCGTATCTTCCGAAAAACAAGCCGACGTATCTGATGGGCGTGGGAACACCTGCAAATATTCTCGAGGGGGTAGCGCGCGGAATCGATTTCTTTGACTGTGTATATCCGAGCAGAAACGGACGCCACGGACATGTATATACCAACGAAGGAAAGTTGAATCTGTTTAACCAGAAATACGAAAAAGACATGCGTCCGATTGAGGAGGGCTGCCAGTGTCCGGCATGCCGGCACTACAGCAGAGCCTATATCCGGCATCTGTTAAAAGCAAAGGAAATGCTTGGCATGCGCCTGTGTGTTCTTCATAACCTGTATTTTTACAATACCATGATGGAAGAGATCCGGGATGCTCTCGATGCCGGAAATTTTGCTTCCTACAAAGAAGAAAAACTGTACCGGATGGGACAGTCAAGTATAAAAAATGTCTAAAAAAGCCAAAAAGGCTTGCCCAAAGAACGGAAGTTGTGTAGAATGGGTTTTAGTATTTGAATATAGGAGGAAACATTGATGAGCGCAATTTTAGCAAATAGCAGCGCTTCCGCTTCTGGCGGAATGGGCATGTTTGGTATGATTATCTGGCTGGTAGTAATCTTCGGATTTATGTATTTTCTGATGATTCGTCCACAGAAGAAGGAGCAGAAGAAAAAAGACCTGATGCTTTCTGAAGTAGCTGTGGGAGACACCGTTCTTACTACATCCGGTTTCTATGGAACAATTATTGATATTGTAGATGATACCGTTATCGTAGAGTTCGGAAACAACAAAAACTGTCGTATTCCAATGCAGAAAGCTGCAATTGCAGATGTGGAAAAAGCAGAGTCTGCATCATAAAGAACATGAGAGAGGGTGTCGCATTTGCGGCACCTTTTTGCATTTCTTTCTCAATTCAGAATAATAAAAAAGATCTATTATAATTTCAGGTTATATTATTTATGAAAAAGTAAAATGGATTTTTAGTTGAAAAGAAGCCCCTGTTGCTATATATTAATAGGTAATAGACTTTGAAACAGCAGAGTAGAAAAGAGGAAAAGCAATGGAATGTCAAATTGGTGTGATCTCGGGAGACGGTATTGGACCGGAGATCGTTACAGAGGCAAAAAAAGTATTAGACCAGATTGGGAAAAAATACGGTCATTCATTTCACTATACGGATATCCTGATGGGTGGATGCTCGATTGATGCAACCGGAGTTCCTTTGACCGATGATGCGATTGCGGCAGCAAAAGCAAGTGATGCGGTACTGATGGGATCTATCGGAGGAAATACTTCCACATCCCCGTGGTACAAGTTAGCACCAGAGCTTCGTCCGGAGGCAGGACTTTTAAAGCTGCGTAAATCGCTCAATCTGTTTGCAAACCTTCGCCCGGCATATTTATATGAAGAATTAAAGGCTGCATGTCCACTGCGTGATGATATCATCGGAACAGGATTTGATATGATGATTATGCGTGAGCTGACAGGCGGTTTGTATTTCGGAGCACGAAAGACAGAGGAAGTAGATGGTGTGACGACAGCAACCGATACACTTACCTACAATGAAAATGAGATCCGCAGAATTGCAAAGCGCGGTTTTGACATTGCAATGAAGCGCCGCAAAAAGGTAACTTCCGTGGATAAGGCAAATGTTCTGGATTCTTCCCGGCTCTGGAGAAAAATCGTAGAAGAAGTTGCAAAAGATTATCCGGAAGTAACGTATGAGCATATGCTTGTCGATAACTGTGCAATGCAGCTTGTGAAAGATCCAAAACAGTTTGACGTGATTCTGACGGAGAATATGTTTGGAGATATTTTATCCGATGAGGCTTCCATGGTGACCGGTTCCATCGGTATGTTATCATCCGCAAGTTTGAATGATACCAAATTCGGTTTATATGAGCCGAGTGGCGGGTCTGCACCGGATATTGCCGGAAAAGGCATTGCCAACCCGATTGCAACCATTTTAAGTGCAGCCATGATGCTTCGCTATACGTTTGATCTGGATAAAGAGGCTGATGCGATTGAGAATGCCGTGAAACAGGTATTAAAAGAAGGATATCGTACCATTGATATCATGCCGCAGGCAGGAGAGAGCACAGAAGGGATTAAACAGGTTGGTACAGCAAAGATGGGCGACCTGATCGCAGAGAGAGTTTAAGGAGAACATAATATGATAAGTGATAACGCAAGGAGCGGTATGCAGCAGGCTCCGGCGCGCAGTCTTTTCAATGCGCTCGGATTTACCGCAGAAGAATTAAAAAAACCAATGGTCGGAATTGTAAGTTCCTACAATGAAATTGTTCCGGGCCATATGAATATTGATAAAATTGTAAACGCCGTAAAACTCGGCGTTGCGGAAGCAGGTGGCGTACCGGTTGTATTTCCGGCAATCGCGGTATGTGATGGTATTGCCATGGGACATGTCGGCATGAAATATTCTCTGGTTACCAGAGACCTGATTGCAGATTCCACGGAGTGTATGGCTATCGCCCATCAGTTTGATGCACTGGTTATGGTGCCAAACTGTGATAAGAATGTACCGGGGCTTCTGATGGCAGCTGCCCGTCTGAATCTTCCGACCGTATTTGTATCCGGCGGACCGATGCTTGCCGGACATGTGCAGGGAAAGAAGAGAAGTCTTTCTTCCATGTTTGAGGCAGTCGGATCTTACGCAGCAGGAACCATGACAGAGGATGATGTGCTTGAATATGAGAATAAAGTCTGCCCGACCTGTGGGTCCTGCTCCGGCATGTATACCGCAAACTCTATGAACTGTCTGACCGAAGCTCTTGGTATGGGACTTCGCGGAAACGGAACGATTCCGGCTGTTTACTCGGAACGTATCAAACTTGCAAAACATGCAGGTATGGCAGTTATGGATATGTTCCGCAAGAATATCTGCGCGCGTGATATTATTACAAAAGAGTCCATCTTAAATGCACTGACAGTAGATATGGCACTGGGATGTTCCACAAACTCCATGCTGCATCTGCCGGCGATCGCGCATGAGATCGGTTTTGATTTTGATATCAGCTTTGCAAACCCGATCAGCGAAAAGACACCAAACCTCTGCCATCTGGCACCGGCTGGTCCTACTTATATGGAGGATCTCAATGAAGCCGGCGGTGTATATGCAGTGATGAAAGAACTGGCAGATATCGGTCTGTTACATACCGATTGTATGACCGTAACCGGAAAGACGATCGGAGAGAACATTGCAAACGCAGTGAACCGCAATCCGGAAGTCATCCGTCCGGTTGATCATCCATATTCCAAGACCGGTGGTCTGGCTGTTCTGAAAGGAAATCTGGCACCGGATGGTTCGGTGGTTAAGCGTTCTGCTGTTGTCGATGAGATGATGGTTCATGAAGGACCGGCAAGAGTCTTTGAGTGTGAGGAAGATGCTATCGCAGCGATCAAGGGCGGCAAGATTGTAGAGGGTGATGTCGTTGTCATCCGCTATGAGGGACCGAAGGGCGGACCTGGTATGAGAGAAATGTTAAATCCGACTTCTGCGATTGCCGGTATGGGGCTTGGCAGTTCCGTTGCCCTGATTACCGATGGACGTTTTTCCGGTGCATCCAGAGGCGCATCCATCGGACATGTTTCTCCGGAAGCAGCAGTTGGGGGACCGATTGCTCTGGTAGAAGAGGGCGATATCATAAAGATCAATATCCCGGAGATGACATTGAACGTAGATGTTTCGGATGAAGAGATGGCCGCACGACGTGCAAAATGGCAGCCGAGAGAGCCGAAGGTTACCACCGGATATCTTAAGAGATATTCTGCACTGGTTACTTCCGGAAACCGTGGAGCTGTCTTGGAAGTGCCAGAAGAGAAATAAAGGATAGAGGGTTAGAAAATGCAGTTGACAGGATCACAGGTGATTATAGAATGCCTGAAAGAACAGGGTGTAGATACCGTTTTCGGATATCCGGGCGGTGCAATCCTGAACGTTTATGATGAATTATACAAACATCCGGAAATCCGGCATGTACTTACATCGCATGAGCAGGGGGCTTCCCATGCAGCAGACGGATATGCCAGAAGTACAGGAAAAGTCGGAGTCTGTATGGCAACAAGCGGACCGGGAGCCACCAATCTGGTGACCGGTATCGCAACTGCGTATATGGATTCCATTCCGATCGTGGCAATCACCTGCAATGTTGGGGTATCACTCCTTGGAAAAGACAGTTTTCAGGAAATTGATATTGCTGGTATCACAACACCGATTACAAAATACAGTTTTATTGTAAAAGATGTAACAAAACTTGCCGATACGATTCGCAGAGCTTTTTCCATTGCGCGGAAAGGACGTCCGGGTCCGGTTCTGGTAGATATCACCAAGGATGTGACTGCCAACAAAACAGAGTATATAAAGAAAGAGCCAAAAATGCCGCAGCCGGATTGTTCGGCATTCAATGAGGATGATTTAAAGAAAGCCATCCAGATGATTGAAAAGGCAAAGAAGCCGTACATATTTGTCGGAGGAGGAGCAATCCTTTCCGGAGCCAGTGAAGTATTAAAGACATTTGTAGAAAAAACAGATGCACCGGTCTGCGACACACTGATGGGAAAAGGTGCATATGATGGAACATCAGAAAACTATACCGGAATGCTTGGAATGCACGGAACAAAGACGTCCAATCTCGGTGTCAGTGAATGTGATCTTCTGATCGCAGTTGGTGTTCGTTTTTCGGACCGTGTACTTGGAAATCCAAAGAAATTTGCAAAACAGGCAAAGATTCTGCAGATTGATATTGATCCGGTAGAAATCAATAAAAATATTATCGTAAATCACAGCATTATCGGGGATGTGGCAATCGTCCTCGGAAAGCTGAATGAAAAACTTGAGCAGCAGAAACATACCGAGTGGCTTTCCCATATTGCGGATTATCAGAAGATGTATCCTATGACCATTCCAAAGGAAGGGTTAAGTGGTCCGTTTATGATCGCAAAGATCTATGAGATGGCAAAAGATGCCATTATGGTCACGGAAGTCGGTCAGCATCAGATGTGGGCTGCACAGTATTTTAAATACAGTAAACCAAGAACCCTGCTGACATCCGGAGGTCTTGGTACGATGGGGTATGGTCTTGGCGCTGCAATTGGTGCACAGACTGCAAATCCGGATAAGCAGGTGATCAATATTGCGGGAGACGGATGTTTCCGCATGAATATGAATGAACTTGCAACAGCATCCAGACAAAAGCTTCCGTTGATTGAAGTGATTGTCAATAACCATGTACTCGGAATGGTCCGCCAGTGGCAGACACTTTTCTATAAACAGCATTATTCCGCAACGGTTTTAGATGACGGTGTGGACTACGTAAAGATTGCAGAGGCGATGGGCGCAGCTGCCCGGCGTGTGACAACACAGGAAGAGTTTAACGCAGCTTTTCAGGAAGCATTGGAAAGTAAGACGCCGTTTGTAATTGACGCAATTGTGGATTCGGATGACAAGGTATGGCCGATGGTTGCACCGGGGGCTCCGATCAATGAATGTTTCGATGGAAAAGATTTCGAGAGCAAGAATAAATAAGCAACAGCATAGTAAAATATAGGAGGAAGTTTGAAATGAGCAGAGTATACAATTTCTCAGCAGGACCGGCAGTATTGCCGGAGGAGGTACTGCAGGAAGCAGCAGATGAAATGTTGGATTACAGAGGATGCGGCATGTCCGTTATGGAAATGAGCCACAGATCCAAAGTATTCGATGACATCATCAAGGATGCAGAAAAAGATTTAAGAGAGCTGATGAACATTCCGGATAATTATAAGGTATTGTTCTTACAGGGTGGAGCATCCCAGCAGTTTGCAGCAGTTCCTATGAACCTGATGAAGAATAAGAAAGCCGGATACATTGTCACAGGACAGTGGGCAAAGAAGGCTTATCAGGAAGCACAGATGTACGGAGAGGCAATTGAGCTTGCATCCTCTGCAGATCAGACATTCTCTTATATTCCGGATTGTTCCGATCTGGATATTCCGGATGATCTGGATTACGTTTATATCTGTGAGAACAACACCATTTACGGAACCAAATACAAGAAGCTTCCAAACACAAAGGGAAAGACACTGGTAGCAGATGTATCTTCCTGCTTCTTATCTGAGCCTGTAGATGTGACAAAGTATGGCGTCATCTATGGTGGCGTACAGAAGAATATCGGACCGGCAGGTGTTGTAATCGTAATTGCACGGGAAGACCTGATTACAGATGATGTACTTCCTGGCACACCAACCATGCTCAAGTGGAAGACACAGGCAGACAAAGACAGCCTGTACAACACACCGCCATGCTACGGCATTTATATCTGCGGTAAAGTCTTTAAGTGGCTGAAAAAGATGGGCGGCTTAGAGGAAATGCAGAGACGCAACATTGAAAAAGCAAAGATCCTTTATGATTTCCTGGATGAGAGCAAACTGTTCAAGGGAACTGTCAGAAAAGAAGACCGTTCACTGATGAATGTACCGTTCGTAACCGGAGACAAGGATATGGATGCGAAATTCGTAAAAGAGGCAACCGAGGCTGGCTTCGTAAACCTGAAAGGACATCGTACCGTTGGCGGTATGCGTGCATCCATTTACAACGCAATGCCAAAAGAGGGCGTAGAAAAGCTTGTTGCGTTCATGAAGAAATTTGAGAAGGAGAATGCATAAAATGTTTAATTATACATGCTTAAATCCTATCGCTGGGGTAGGTCTGGATTTATTTTCTGATGATTACAAAAAAGTAGACGATCTGGCAGGCGCTGATGCAGCACTTGTCCGCAGTGCGGCAATGCACGATCTGGATCTTCCGGATTCACTGCTTGCAGTTGCCCGTGCCGGTGCAGGTGTCAACAATATTCCGCTTGACAAATGTGCTGACAAAGGTATCGTTGTATTTAATACACCGGGTGCAAATGCCAATGGTGTAAAAGAACTTGTTTTTGCAGGAATGTTATATGCATCCCGCGATATTGTCGGTGGTATTGACTGGTGTCTGGCAAACCAGAACGATGATAACATTGCAAAAACTGCAGAGAAACAGAAGAAGAACTTTGCAGGAACAGAGATTTCCGGAAAGAAATTAGGTGTCATCGGACTTGGAGCCATCGGTGTGCTCGTAGCAAATGCCGCAACCCATATGGGTATGGAAGTATATGGATATGATCCATATATTTCTGTCAATGCTGCATGGAACTTATCCAGAAGCGTAAAGCATATCAGCAATGTAGAAGATATTTACAAAGAGTGCGATTACATTACGATCCATGTACCTCTTTTGGATTCTACCAGAAAGATGATTGATGCCAATGCGATCGCAATGATGAAGCCTACCGCAATTGTATTAAACTTTGCAAGAGATCTGCTGGTAGACGAAGAGGCAATGGTTGATGCGCTGGCTGCAGGAAAGATTAAGAAATATGTTTCTGATTTCCCGAATACTACAACCGTTGGAGCAAAGGGATGTATTGTCACTCCACATCTTGGAGCATCTACAGCAGAGTCTGAAGACAACTGCGCAATTATGGCTGTCCGTGAGATTCGTGACTACATGGAGAATGGTAATATTACCCATTCTGTCAATTATCCGGACTGCAACATGGGAGCATGTACCACAGCCGGACGTGTTGCAATTCTGCACAAGAATGTCAAGGGTATGATCGGCCAGTATACGACCGTTCTTGGAGAGGCAGATATCAATGTGTCAGATATGACAAATAAGGCAAAGGGTGACTATGCATATGCACTGATCGATGTGGATTCCCAAATTACCGATGATGTGCTGAAAAAACTGCAGGCAATTGACGATGTATTGCGTGTACGCCTTGTAAAATAACAGAAAAGATAAGCATTTTGCTGTATGGCGGTTCGAAAGAACCGCCATATTTTTTCTTGTATAAACGTATTTTTTCCATTATACTAGAAAGGTATAGAAACCAGCACAATTTATGGAGGATAATATGGCAGACATAAAACCATTTGTATGTGTCAGACCGGCAGAAGATGTAGTATCTGCAGTGGCGGCATTACCATATGATGTATATAACAGAGAAGAAGCAAAAGAAGTTGTGGCAAAAAATCCAAAATCATTTCTGGCAATTGACCGTGCGGAGACACAGTTTCCGGATGATGTGGATACCTATGATGACAGAGTATATGCCAAAGCGGCACAGATGTTAAAAGACTGGATCGCTGACGGCACATTTATTCGGGATAACAGGGAATGTTATTACATATATGAACTGACGATGGATGGAAGAACACAGACCGGCATTGCGGCATGTGCATCCATTGATGATTATGCGAATCAGGTCATCAAAAAACATGAGAATACCCGTGCGGATAAGGAACAGGATCGTATCCGTCACGTAGATACGTGCAGTGCACAGACCGGACCGATTTTTCTGGCATACCGTGCCAATGCCGTGATCAATGAGGTTGTGGCAAAGACAAAGAAACAGGATGCCTTATATGATTTTGTTGCGGAAGATGGTATTCGCCACCGTGTTTTTGTAATATCCGATCCGGAAGATATCCAGACGATCCGGAATGCATTTGCACAGATTGGGGAAATCTATATTGCAGACGGACATCACAGAGCTGCTTCTGCGGTAAAAGTCGGATTTAAGCGGAGAGAAGAACATCCAGGATATACCGGAAAAGAAGAATTTAATTATTTCCTTTCCGTTTTATTCCCGGATGAGGAACTGATGATCATGGATTACAACCGTGTGGTACGGGATCTGGGCGGTATGACCGAAGAGGCATTTTTATCAAAAATGCAGGAACTCTTTGATGTGCAGAAAATCGAAAATGGAAACGATGTACGACCGGTGAAAAAGGGACAATTTTCCATGTTCCTTTCTGATAAATGGTATCGTTGTACCATGCGCCCGGAGTCGGTTCCGGAGGATCCGGTAGAAGGACTGGACGTATCGGTATTGCAGAATGTACTTTTGGCACCGGTACTTGGAATCGGTGATCCAAAGACAGATAAAAGAATTGATTTTGTCGGCGGAATCCGTGGCATGAAAGAGTTAGAAAGAAGATGCCATGAGGACTGCCAGGTTGCATTTGCCATGTATCCGACATCCATTCAGGAGTTATTTGCTGTGGCGGATGCGGGACGTCTCATGCCGCCGAAATCTACCTGGTTTGAGCCGAAACTCCGCAGTGGATTATTCATACATGAGATTTAAAGAATGGCATTATAGGACATAAATGGAGAAATACATTGGGAATTTTAATAACAGACCAACTGACACAGCTTAGCACTGAGAGTGAAGTGTTAAATGAAGTGGCGAAAAATCCGGGAATTATCCGGAAATATTTACAGGATCTGACACCATCTCTGCTGGGGTTTCTCGTTCAGCTGATGATTGCAGTGATTATTCTTCTGGTAGGCAGCCGGATGATCAAAATGCTGGTGAAAATGGTGCGCCGTTTCTTAGAGCGCGGAAAAGTAGAAGCCGGTGTGGTTTCCTTTCTGAGTTCTTTTGTGAAATATGCGCTCTATTTTGTGCTGGCAATGATTATTCTGGGGCAGTTTGGCGTGACGACAAGCTCTGTGATTGCCGTGCTGGGGTCCGCAGGACTTACCATGGGACTGGCACTGCAGGGAAGCCTTTCTAATTTTGCCGGTGGTGTTCTGATTTTGTTGCTGAAACCATTTGTGGTAGGCGATTATATATTGGATAATGCTTCATCGGAAGAAGGAACTGTAAAGGAGATTACCATTTTTTACACCAAGCTGCTTACCATTGATAACAAACTGATCCTGATTCCGAATGGAAGTCTGTCCAACAGCAGTATCACCAATTACAGCCATATGGATATGCGACGGATTGATCTGACTGTCGGGGTTGGCTATGCATCGGATTTGTCAAAGGTTAAAGCAGTGCTTAAGGGTGTGGTAAAGACAGAAACCGCAGTGATAAAGGATGAACCGGTCGATATTTTTGTATCGGATCTGGGGGATAGTGCCGTAGATATGGGCATTCGCGTATGGGTAAAAACAGAAGATTACTGGCCGGTGCGGTGGCGTTTGCTGGAACAGATGAAAAATGCACTGGATGAAAATGGAATTTCGATTCCATTCCCACAGATGGATGTATCGATTCGGAAAGAATAAAACTATTCCGTTGAAATAAAAATGGAAGGATGAGAAATATGGATAAATTGAAATTGTCAGCATATGAAATAATAGAAGTAAGAAAGATTGCGGATATTGAATCCATGGGATATATTCTGCGACATAAAAAAAGCGGAGCACGCGTGTGTGTCATTTCCAATGAAGATGACAATAAGGTGTTTTCGATCGGATTTCGGACACCCCCGGAAGATGAGACAGGAGTTCCGCATATTATCGAGCATACCACGCTTTGCGGATCGGATAAATTTCCGGTCAAAGACCCTTTTATTGAGCTTGCCAAAGGGTCACTCAATACGTTTTTGAATGCAATGACATATCCGGAAAAAACACTGTATCCGGTAGCAAGTTATAATGAGCGGGATTTTAAAAATCTGATGGAGGTATATCTGGATGCGGTATTCCATCCAAATATTACAAAGTATAAAGAGATTTTTATGCAGGAAGGCTGGCACTATGAGCTGGAGTCAGAAGATGCACCGCTGACCATCAACGGCGTTGTATACAATGAAATGAAGGGGGCATATTCCTCCCCGGATGAAGTGCTTGAGACGGCAATTATGGAAGCACTGTTTCCGGACAATACCTACAGCAAAAATTCCGGAGGAAACCCGGAAAAAATACCGGAACTGACGTATGAAAATTATCTTGCGTTTTATCACAAATATTATCACCCATGCAACTCCTATATTTATCTGTACGGAGATATGGATATAGAAGAGCGGCTCACCTGGCTGGATGAGGAATATTTAAGCCATTATGATGCAAATGAAGTGGAAGTACATTCACAAATCCAGTTGCAAAAGCCATTTGACGCGGTAGTATCCGAGCGCAGAACGTATCCGATCACAGAGGATGAACCGGAGGAGAAGCACACGTATCTTTCTTACAATAAAGTGGTGGGAACCGTTCTTGACCGTGAATTGTATCAGGCATTTTCGGTACTGGATTATGTCCTTGTCAGTGCGCCGGGAGCACCGGTACGCCAGGCACTGATTGATGCGGGAATCGGGGAAGATGTCTACGGATCTTTTGAGGATGGCATGCTTCAGCCGATGTTCTCCATTGTCGCTAAGAATGCCGATGAGTCTGATCAGACCCGTTTTGTGCAGATTATCGAGGAAACCTTACAGAAGCTGGTAAAGGAAGGTCTGAATCAGGATTCCCTTCTTGCAGGAATTAACAGTGCGGAATTCCGGTTCCGGGAAGCAGATTACGGACAGTTTCCGAAGGGACTTTTGTATGGACTGCAGTGTATGGAAAGCTGGCTGTTTGATGATACCAAGCCGTTTATTCATCTGGAATGTCTGGATACATTACAGTTTTTGCGGGAGCAGATCAAAACCGGATATTTTGAAGATCTGATTCAGAAGTATCTGCTTGACAATGCGCATGGTGCTGTGGTTGTGGTTGCGCCGGAGAAGGGGCTTAACCGTGCCAAAGAACAGGCACTGGCAGAAAAACTTGCAGCATACAAGGCCGGATTGAGTGACGAAGAGGTGCAGGCGCTGATTGCCCAGACCAGACATCTGCGGGAATATCAGGAAGAACCGTCAAAGGAAGAAGATCTGTTGAAAATTCCGATGCTTGGCAGAGAGGATATGAAAAAAGAAGCCATGCCGTTTTCCAATAAGGAGGAGAACATGGGAGAAATTCCGGTTGTCCGGCATGAGGCACCGGCAAATGGCATCGATTATATTACTCTGATGTTTGAGTGCAATGACATTGCAGAGGAGGAGGTTCCGTACCTTGGACTTCTGCGCGCGGTACTCGGATATGTCAATACCAGATCCTACAGTTATGCCGATCTTGCAAATGCCATCAATATTTATACCGGCGGAATTACCAGTGGGGTCAGCATGTATCCGGATCTGAAAAATCACGATGCGATGGCAGTTAAATTTGAGATCCGCATGAAAGTGCTTGAGAGCAATCTGGAGCATGCCATGAAACTGGCAGAGGAAATCTTAAACAGTTCGGATCTGCACGATACCAAACGACTGGCTGAACTGATTGCACAGGTGAAATCCAGACTGCAGGTGAACTTAAGCAGCAGCGGGCACACGGTAGCTGCAATGCGTGCACTTTCTTACGAATCTGTTTATGCATTTTATAATGATGCGACAATTGGTATTGCATACAATCAGATGATCCGCAGACTGGATGAACAGATGAAAGAGAATCCGCAGGCGGTAGCCGAAAAACTGCAGCAGCTGATAGAAAAAGTATTTGTCAGAAAGAGAATGCTCGTCAGCTTTACCGGAGAAGAAGGCTCTTATGAAAAAGCTTCCCCGATCATGCAGAAGTATCTGGAGAAACTTCCGGAAGGAACACCGGCGCAGGCTGCAATCCATCCGGTGCTTTCTAAGAAAAATGAGGGATTTACGGACGCCTCCCAGATCCAGTATGTGGCAAGATCCGGTAACTTTATCCGCCATGGATACGCATATCACGGAACCTTAAAGATTTTAAAAATGATTTTAAGCTATGAATATCTGTGGATGAATATCCGTGTAAAGGGCGGTGCATATGGATGTATGAGTTCTTTCCTTAGAACCGGAGACAGTTATTTTGTATCTTACCGGGACCCGAATCTGGCAAAGACCAATGCCGTCTATGAGAAAATTCCGGAATATGTAGCATCCTTTGATCCGGATGAGCGTGATATGACAAAATATATCATTGGCACGTTTGGAGCTTTAGATACACCGTTAAACCCGGAAGCAAAGGGAAGCCGTTCGATGGCTGCTTATCTGGAACATCTGACCTATGAGGAAATCCAGAAAGAGCGTGACGAGATACTGACAGCGACACCGGCAGATATCCGCAGTCTTTCGGATCTGATCGCCTCGATCCTTTCCGATCAGTGTCTGTGTGTAGTGGGAAATGAGCATGCAATCCGTGAAGAAAGCGGTATGTTTACCTCAATTCAGGGACTGTGCGAATAGCACGATAAAGGAGATACAAATGACAGCAGCAAATTTTAAGTCAGGGTTTGTTACAATTATCGGCAGACCAAATGTAGGAAAATCAACGTTGATGAACCGTCTGATCGGACAGAAGATTGCAATCACATCCAATAAGCCGCAGACAACCAGAAACCGGATCCAGACCGTGTATACGGATATGGAGCGTGGACAGATCGTTTTTCTTGACACGCCGGGAATTCACAAAGCAAAAAATAAGCTTGGTGAATATATGGTAAATGTTGCAGAAAAGACACTGAACGAGGTGGATGTCGTATTGTGGCTGGTGGAGCCGAGTAATTTTATCGGTGCGGGGGAACAGCACATTGTAGAACAGCTGAAAAAAGTTCAGACGCCTGTGATTCTTGTGATCAATAAAGTTGATACCGTGGAAAAAGACAAGGTACTGGAGTTTATCGATACCTACCGCAAGATTTATGATTTCGCGGAGATTATTCCGACTTCCGCCCTTCGCGGACAGAATGTGGATGACGTGATTGATTCTATTTTTAAGTATCTTCCGTATGGTCCGCAGTTTTATGACGAGGATACGATTACCGATCAGCCGGAGCGTGCGATCTGTGCGGAGATCATAAGAGAAAAAGCACTTCATGCGTTAAGCGATGAAGTACCGCATGGAATTGCTGTTGCCATCGACCAGATGAAACCGCGCAAAGGCGGAAAGATGTATGATATCGACGCAACGATTGTGTGTGAACGGGATTCCCACAAGGGAATTATTATCGGAAAGCAGGGGTCGATGCTTAAAAAGATCGGAACCAATGCGCGTTACGAGATGGAAAAAATGCTGGATGCCAAAGTGAATTTAAAACTTTGGGTGAAGGTGAAGAAAGACTGGAGAGACAGTGATTTTCTGATTAAAAATTTCGGGTATCGGGAGGAAGAATAAAAGATAAAGATCAGATGATGGGTTTCCAATATTTTTCGGGAATAGAATTACTGCCATTGCAGACGATAGTAATGGAGGTAAGGTGCAATGGAGAAAACCTGGGAAACATTCTGGACAACAGGAAAAGTTACCGATTATCTGACTTATCGGAATGAAGTGACGGATGCCGCAGGAAGTGGCGGAGGTTACGGACAGAAGGAACAGCAGAAGTATGAGTCAGTCTGTGATAGTGATGGGCATGGTTTTAACAGCCATGCCTGTCAATGATTATGACAAAAGAATAACGATTCTGACAAAGGAAAGGGGAAAAATCACAGCGTTTGCCAGAGGTTCCAGACGACCGTCGAGCCAGCTGCTGGCAGCGACGAATCCCTTTGCCTTTGGCGAATTCGAAGTGTTTGAGGGAAGAAATTCCTATAATGTTACCAAAGCAAACATCCAGAACTATTTTCGTGAACTGGTTTTGGATCTGGATGCTGCATCGCTTGCGTTCTACTTTGCAGAATTCGCGGAATATTATTGTCAGGAAAATAACGATGAGCGGGAAATGCTTAAGCTTTTGTACCAGTCGTTTCGTGCACTGGAAAACAGCAGGTATTCCAAAGAACTTGTGCGTGCAGTGTTTGAACTAAAAGCCATAACCATCAATGGAGAAGGACCGCAGGTGTTTGCCTGTATGCATTGTCATGCGAAAGAAGACCTGTGTTTCTTTTCGGTGAAAAGGGGAGGCATCTTCTGCAGAACCTGTGCGAAGGAAGTACAGGGCATGTATATTTCCGATTCCACGCGATATACGATGCAGTATATCATATCCACACCTGTCGCCAGATTATACTCGTTTACCGTTTCAGAGGAAGTACTAAAGGAACTGAAGATGATTATGAAAGAATATATGGCGTATTATGTGCATCATGACTTTAAGTCCCTTTCGATTTTCGGTTGAAATGGGAATATGAAAAGTGTATAATATCATGGATTGTGAATAGAGGAGGATTTGTGAAATCATGAAGAAATTCGGTCAGATCGTGCTGGTATTTCTGCTTAGTGTAGGAATGTTTACCGGTTGCGGCACTTCTTACAAAGCGGATGAAAGCACAGTTTTTGTACTGAAAGATGGAAAAATCGTGTCTACCGATGTGGAAAATTTTGACGAAAAGACATATGATAAAGACGGATTGAAAGAATATGTCAAAAATGAAATAGATACCTATAATGAGAAAAACGGAAAGGGAAGTGTTTCGCTGAAAAAACTCGACACAGGAGAAAAAAAGGCAACGCTTACCATTGCGTACCGTACAGCCGAAGATTATCAGAAATTTAATGATATGGAACTGTATACGGGAAGTGTTGCAGAAGCACTGGCCGCAGGGTATTCTTTTGACGGATCGTTTGCATCCGTAAAAAACGGAAAGATCAAAGCGTGTGAGAGCAGCGCATTTCTGGATGACTCCAGCTACAAAGTGGTTGTAATCCGTGGAAATACAAATGTAAAAGTAAAAGGAACCATCTGTTATGTATCCACGACAAATACCAGTTATGTGGATGCACAGACCATTGCAATCAAAGAAGGAACGTCCCTTCTTGCAGCGGAAAAAACAACAGAGGGAACGGAAAGTGCCACAGAGGCAGCAGGCACACAGATTGAGGAAACGACAGGAGCGGTATCCGATGACGATCTGATCGATGTTACGGAGCAGGAATCCGAAGTGAAGTTTCAGTTTGATGAGGAAGATACCAGTACCGATGATGCCACAGGCGAATTCAGTCAGGTATATACCTATATAATTTATAAGTAACTCAGATCCAGCCTTTGGGCGGATCAGAAAATACATAATAGAATGTGAGGATTACATAATGGAAAAGACGATGGACAAAATTGTGCAGGTAGCAAAAGCAAGAGGTTTTGTATATCCGGGATCTGAAATCTACGGAGGTCTTGCAAATACATGGGATTACGGAAATCTTGGTGTAGAACTGAAAAACAATGTGAAGCGTGCATGGTGGAAGAAGTTCATACAGGAAAACCCATACAATGTTGGTGTGGACTGCGCCATCCTGATGAACCCACAGACCTGGGTTGCTTCCGGACATCTGGGAGGTTTTTCTGATCCGCTGATGGATTGTAAAGAATGTCATGAGCGTTTCCGTGCAGATAAGCTGATCGAAGATTTTGCACAGGAGAATAACATCGAGTTGGACGGATCCGTAGATGGATGGTCCAATGAGAAAATGGTAGATTTTATCGAAAGTCATAACATTCCATGTCCTTCCTGCGGTAAGCATAATTTTACAGACATCCGTCAGTTTAATCTGATGTTTAAGACATTCCAGGGAGTTACGGAAGATGCAAAAAATACCGTATATCTTCGTCCGGAAACCGCACAGGGTATTTTCGTTAACTTCAAAAATGTGCAGAGAACTTCCCGTAAGAAGATTCCGTTTGGAATTGGACAGATCGGCAAGTCTTTCCGTAATGAGATTACACCGGGTAACTTCACATTCCGTACGAGAGAGTTTGAGCAGATGGAGCTGGAATTTTTCTGTGAGCCGGGTACCGATTTAGAGTGGTTCCAGTACTGGAGAGCGTTCTGCCGTGACTGGCTGTTATCTCTGGGAATTAAGGAAGACGAGATGCGTCTGCGTGATCATTCTGCCGAGGAACTGTGTTTCTATTCTAAGGGAACGACAGATATTGAATTCTTATTCCCGTTTGGATGGGGGGAACTCTGGGGGATTGCCGACCGTACCGATTACGATCTGACACAGCATCAGAATGTGTCCGGTCAGGATATGACGTATTTTGATGATACGAAGGGGGAGAAGTATATTCCTTACGTTATTGAGCCATCACTTGGTGCTGATCGTGTGGTTCTGGCATTTTTATGTGCTGCATACGATGAGGAAAATATCGGAACAGAGGAAAAGCCGGACGTAAGAACCGTTTTCCATTTCCATCCGGCACTTGCTCCGGTTAAGATCGGTGTGCTTCCGTTATCCAAGAAGTTAAATGAGGGTGCGGAAAAAGTATATGCCCAGCTGGCAAAGAAATACAATTGTGAGTTTGATGACAGAGGAACGATCGGAAAGCGTTACCGCCGTCAGGATGAGATTGGTACACCATTCTGTGTTACCTATGATTTTGATTCCGAAGAGGATGGAGCCGTTACCGTACGTGACCGTGACACCATGCAGCAGGAAAGAATTAAAATCGATGAGCTGGATGCATATTTTGAGAAAAAATTTGAATTTTAATATCGCATAAATAAAAGTCTGCCCTGTGGATTACAAAACGGATGGTTTGCGTCCGGCTCTGTGATTCATGGGGCATAACTATGGTAAAAAATGCTTGCGAAATGCGAATTCTGTGTTACAATAAGTATAGCATAGTCGTGAAGTCTGTGTTCACGGCTCAGCTTTATGAAAAACGGATCATGTTATTCGTTTTTCGAATTTATACAATAAACAAATATTAGGAGGAATTGTCAAATGGCAAACAAGTGGGTATACACCTTCAAAGAAGGTAACATGACCATGCGTAACCTTCTCGGTGGTAAGGGTGCTAACCTTGCTGAGATGACTGAAATTGGTCTTCCAGTACCACAGGGATTCACCATCACAACTGAGGCATGTACTCAGTACTATGAGGATGGACGTAAAATCAATGATGAAATTATGGCTCAGGCTATGGAAGGTGTAGCTTGGATGGAAAAAGAGAACGGCAAGAAGTTCGGTGATCTTAAGAATCCTCTTCTTGTATCTGTACGTTCCGGAGCACGTGCTTCTATGCCTGGTATGATGGATACGATCCTTAACCTTGGTCTTAACGACGATGTAGTAGCAGCTATGATCGCTGGTAACCCGGATCCAAAGTTTGAGAGATTCGTATACGATTCATATCGTCGTTTCATTCAGATGTTCTCTGACGTTGTAATGGAAGTTGGTAAGAAATACTTCGAGCAGCTCATCGACAAGATGAAAGCTGACAGAGGTGTTAAGTTTGACGTTGACCTTACAGCAGCAGACTTAAAGGAATTAGCAGAGCAGTTCAAGGCTGAGTACAAGAATCAGTTAGGAACAGAGTTCCCTTCCGATCCTGTAGAGCAGTTAAAGCTTGCAATCGAGGCTGTATTCCGTTCATGGGACAACCCACGTGCTAACGTATATAGAAGAGACAACGATATCCCATATTCCTGGGGAACCGCTGTTAACGTAATGCCAATGGTATTCGGTAACTTAAATGATCAGTCTGGTACAGGTGTTGCCTTCACTCGTGATCCTGCAACTGGCGAGAACAAGCTTATGGGTGAGTTCCTGATCAATGCACAGGGTGAGGACGTAGTTGCCGGTGTTCGTACTCCAATGCCAATCGCTCAGATGGAGCAGGAGTTCCCAGAGGCATATGCTGAGTTCCTTAAGGTTTGTGAGACTCTTGAGAACCATTATCATGATATGCAGGATATGGAGTTTACGGTTGAGAACAAGAAGTTATACATGCTTCAGTGCCGTAACGGTAAGAGAACAGCTCCGGCTGCATTAAAGATCGCTTGCGATTTAGTAGACGAGGGACATAAGACTCCGGAAGAGGCAGTTGCTATGATCGATCCTCGTAACCTTGATACATTATTACATCCACAGTTCGATGCTGCTGCACTTAAAGCTGCAACTCCACTTGGAAAGGGTCTTGGAGCATCTCCAGGAGCTGCTTGTGGTAAGGTCGTATTTACAGCTGACGATGCTGAAAGCTGGGCTGAAAGAGGAGAGAAGGTCGTTCTTGTACGTCTTGAGACATCTCCAGAAGATATCACAGGTATGAAGGCTGCTCAGGGTATCCTTACCGTACGTGGTGGTATGACAAGCCACGCAGCCGTAGTTGCCCGTGGTATGGGTACCTGCTGTGTATCTGGATGTGGCGACATCAACATGGACGAGGAGAACAAGAAGTTCACACTCGCTGGACAGACATTCACAGAGGGATCTGAGATCTCTATCGATGGTACAACTGGTAACATTTACGCTGGACTGATTCCAACCGTAGACGCTTCTATCGCTGGTGAGTTCGGACGTGTTATGGCCTGGGCTGATGAGTTCAGAACTCTTAAGGTTCGTACAAACGCTGATACCCCGGCTGATGCTAAGAAGGCTCGTGAGCTCGGTGCAGAAGGTATCGGACTCTGCCGTACAGAGCATATGTTCTTCGATCCGGAGAGAATCGCTGCTTTCCGTGAGATGATCTGTTCTGATACAGAGGAAGAGAGAGAAGTTGCTCTTAACAAGATTCTTCCATATCAGCAGTCTGACTTCAAGGCTCTCTATGAGGCTCTTGAGGGATGCCCGGTAACCATCCGTTTCCTGGATCCACCTCTTCATGAGTTCGTTCCTACAGAGGACGCTGACATTGAGAAGCTTGCTAAGGCTAAGAATAAATCAGTAGAAGAGATCAAGGCTATCTGTGCATCACTTCATGAGTTCAACCCAATGATGGGACACAGAGGATGCCGTCTTGCTGTTACTTATCCTTCTATTGCCAAGATGCAGACAAAGGCTGTTATCCGTGCAGCGATTGAAGTACAGAAGGAGCATGCAGATTGGACAGTTAAGCCAGAGATCATGATTCCACTTGTATGTGAAGTTAAGGAGCTTAAGTATGTTAAGAATATCGTAGTAGAGACCGCTGATGCTGAGATCGCTGCTGCCGGTGTAAACCTTGAGTACGAGGTTGGTACAATGATCGAGATCCCAAGAGCTGCTCTTACAGC
The DNA here is from genome assembly GCF_003462365.1 of Roseburia sp. TF10-5. Taxonomy (NCBI): domain Bacteria; kingdom Bacillati; phylum Bacillota; class Clostridia; order Lachnospirales; family Lachnospiraceae; genus Roseburia; species Roseburia sp. TF10-5. Next base: position 206,400 of record NZ_QTYW01000006.1, read on the forward strand.
CGATGAGATCGCTACAGAGGCTGACTTCTTCTGCTTCGGTACAAACGATTTAACACAGATGACATTCGGATTCTCCCGTGATGATGCAGGTAAGTTCTTAAATGCTTACTATGATAAGAAGATCTTCGAGAGCGATCCATTCGCTAAGCTTGACCAGACAGGTGTTGGTAAGTTAATGGAGACAGCTATCAAACTTGGTAAGCCGGTTAATCCTAAGCTTCACGTTGGTATCTGTGGTGAGCATGGTGGAGATCCTTCATCTGTTGAGTTCTGCCACAAGATTGGTCTGGATTACGTTTCATGTTCTCCATTCCGTGTACCGATCGCTCGTCTTGCAGCAGCACAGGCAGCAATCGCTGAGAAGGCAGCTAAATAATTTATTGTGAGTCGTTTTGTTGTGAGGCATCTCATAACAGAATAAAGCAGATTTACATGAACCAGATCTAGGCTCGTGTTGCATATCAGCCCCATCATTTGATGGGGCTGATATTTTCTAGTGTGCCGAGCATGGCACTAATCTTACTGGTGAAAGTCCAGTCACGGGTATTTACCGCCAAGTGTAGTGAACCACAAGTCGGTACCAGTAATGGTATGGATGAAGGAAGTGGTGTAACAAAGTTCTTGAGCCTACGTACAGAAACTTGATAAGGCGGGTAAGGTTGCTAGACAAACCAAAGCCCAAAAGGTAAACATAAACCAAAGTTGTAAATCAAGAGGTTGTGGAACGAAAGATTAGCGTCTTACCTCGGGAGACCCTACTCACATACTGAAAGGTATGATCGAAAAAGGTTTAGAGAGGGAGTCAGATGATATCATAGTAGGCGAAAGCCGAAGGACTGAAACGATTTATAGTACGAATCGTTATGTTAAAATAATACATGAGCCAGAAATCGAGTGGACAGGAAAAGTAGGAACGTAACCGAGGAATACTGTTTATACTTAGAGGGGTGTTATGTATGAATTTTAGGATAAGTCAGAGGAGTAACAACAATGGAATTGATTGAAGTGATCTTGTCAAAAGAAAATCTGAACATAGCCTATAAAAAGGTAGTTGCCAATAAAGGTGCGAGTGGTGTTGATGGAGTTACTGTAGAGGAACCATAACAGCATTATGAAAAAACTTGAGACACAGAAAATCGACCGTGTCTTCTGGAGATTCTGCGAGAAGCAGTATGGTTATAAGGATTCCAACCCGACTATTCAGAAGTTCCTTGTAACCATGCTTGTTACTTATATGGATGCTCAGATGAATGGCAACGAGCCTAAGACATGGAAAACTTTTGTTTCCAGCAAGAAGAATGACGCTGTTGTATTCATCAAGAACCTTATGAACAATGAGGAATCCAACGAGTTTTATGACGGATTTGCAAGTAAAGTTGCTGATGAACTTAATGTTGCTGGTCTTATTACACAGATTCCGCTTGCTGATGTTGTTTCTTCAGATGCGCTGAAAGAATTTGATGACAATATTATTGACTGGATTGCAGCTAAACTTGAGGATCAGATGCTTGATGAAAAGATTTCCGGCACGACGATACCGGAAATTTGTGAGATCCGTTCAAAGAGCGGATATCATTTCTCAAGCGTTTATAGAGAAAAATATCAGATGCTCATTGCGGCATATCATGTGCTTAAGGAGGTTTCACTACATAGATACCAGTCTACTATTAAAGAGGCTGTGGAAGATTATGTAGGTGGAACATATCTAATTGATACATATTACCGTAAGTTCTATTACTATTTGGATCGTATCGGAATGGATACGAATATTGAGAAGATTAGAGACCTTGTTGAGAACATGTACACAAATAAGTATCTTACTGACTTTGCAAATAAGTGGAATCAGTCGCTTACAGACGAAGAATATGATGCTTATACAGAAATCAGACAGGAAGAGTTCTTTAGCCATTTCGTAAGACCATTTATGAGTGAATCCGGTGGTGGAAGAGTAGTTGTAATTATTTCTGATGGTATGAGATATGAGTGTGCACGTGAACTTCTTGACAACTTAGATCTTGATGAGAAGTGTGATGCAAAGATAGATCATATGCTCAGTGTGTTGCCTTCAGAGACTACTCTTGGTATGGCGTCACTTCTTCCAAATAAGGCCATTAAAGTTGATGGAAATCTTGATATTTTTGTTGATGATCTTCACTGTGGAAACAGCACAGCTGAGAGACAGAAGATTCTTCAGACTGTTGTGCCAAAGTCAGCTTGCTATGAGTTTGACAGTGTAATGCAGGCAAAACAGGCTGAAATCCGAGAAATGTTTCAGGATAAGGATCTTGTTTATATCTATCAGAACCAGATTGACCAGCGCGGTGAAGGAATGCGCTCTGACAATGAGGTATTTAATGCATGTCAGGAGGCAATCGAAGAGATTCAGACAATGATTCGCAGGCTGACCGGATATATTTTGAATACAAGATATCTGATTACAGCAGATCATGGTTTTATCTATAAACGAGATAAGTTACCTGAAAGCGACAAGATTAAGATGGAGAAGATTACAGCAAGTTTCAAAAACAAGCGATATTTGCTGTCAGAGGAACCAATCTTAAATGACGCACTTGTAAGTAGATGTATGTCTTACCTCAGTAAATTGAATACTGGTTTTGTCACGACTCCAATCGGTGCAGATATTATCAAGATGCCGGGCGGCGGACAGAATTATGTACATGGGGGATCATCTCTTCAGGAGATGGTTGTTCCGGTTATCAAGGTAAATACATTTAAGGGCAAACAGGACACAGGACTTGTAAATGTAGAGCTTTCAAGTTTCCATCACCGAGTAACTAACATTGAAGTTAAGCTTGATTTCATGCAGATGGAGGCTGTAACGGATACTGTTAAACCTCGTAGACTTCAGGCATTTTTCGTAGATGCGGATGGAGCAAAGATAAGTTTCCCTGTACCTATTACGGCAAACATTAAGTCTGCTGATGCAAAGGATCGTTTGATTCAGGTGAAGTTTACTTTGAAGAGTGGTCGCTATAGCCGAGATCAGAAGTATTTCTTGGTTATTGCTGATCAGGACGACGAAAAGAAAGAGTTGCATAGATATAAGTTTGAGATTGATATTGATATCTCAGATATGGTTTACTAAGACTTGGGTTACGCAAGAGAAGGAGGAGCTGTCATGGACGATTCCTACATGATTGGGAAAATGAATACATTTATGCATCGCCTGGCGGAGCAAATGAGCGGATGGTTGGGAACACGTCTGCCGAAACTGACTGATGAATGGTGGAGAGATTTGGTATATAACAATCTCTCTCAGTTACAGAGAGATCAGGTAGATCAGAAGAATATTACAGAGCTGAAAGGGCTTGACCTTGCAGCTTTACTTCGAGTGTTTGATCGTAACTGGTTTGTTATTACAAGCTCTTGGTTTGTGAATAACAAGGAACGTCAGAAGATTAGAGATATGATGGGCGTTCGTAATTCGTGGGCTCACATTTCTTCTGAGGAATTATCCAAGGAAAAGGTTATCAGTGATGTTGAAATCATTATTGAACTGATGCAGACCTTTGATGCCAAGATGAGCGAGACCAGAGATATGGAGCAGTTCATCATGGATGTTGAGGAAGACAAGGATATTCAGGATAAGCCAGCTCCACTATCGGTACAGCAGGTCGTTGTACCGCTTGCTAATTCGACTCCTGCAGTTGGTGATATAGTAGCCGGTAGCATGGTTACGCTTGTTAGTGATCCGTCTAAAGCAGGAGCTGTTATTGCAGTAGATAACGGTAAATTTACTGTATGGATGGATAACGCACCTCAGACATTCTACCGTGAGCAGATTCAGCTGAAGGCACCGGAAGTAACAAATGCTCATTTAGCATTATCAAGAGTACGCTCTGCTCTTACTGCATATCAGATTAATAATCCGGGTTCAAGTAACCTTTATTCGCTTAATTCGGCGCGTATTGACTTTGTACCGTATCAGTTTAGACCGGCTCTTAAGATGATTAAAGCAGACAGCCCAAGACTCCTTGTTGCTGATGATGTCGGTGTTGGAAAAACTATTGAGGCGGGGCTTATTCTTAAGGAAATGGAAGCACGTTCCAGCATCAATTCTGTACTTATTATCTGTCCAAGGCCACTGGTTGCAGAGCGTAAGTGGGAACTGGAAATGAAGCGCTTTGATGAAAACTTTACGCAGCTTGATGGTAAAGAACTTCTTGAATGTATTTCCGAAATAGATCGTGATGGCGAATGGCCGGAACGACACAAGAAAACGATTATTCCATATTCTCTTTTCGGAGAGGATATGCTTGCAGGAACTGAGTCTACAAGTGATAAGAAGAGAAAACAGAAAGGCTTATTGCAGCTTGATCCTGTGCCTCATTTTGACCTTGTTATTGTGGACGAGGCTCATAATATACGTAACTCAAACACCTGGGCGTATCAAGGTGTAGAGCTCTTTACGAGAGCTGCAGATGCAGTTGTATTCTTGACTGCTACACCGCTGCAGAACAGCAACAATGACCTCTATACGTTATTGAACCTGTTAAGACCGGATGTTGTACTTGATAAAGATACTTTTCAGACCATGGCAGAGCCGAATGCTTATATTAATGGTCTGCTTCGTGCTGTCCGCAATCAGGAAGAGGGTTGGCAGGAGACAGCAAAGGAAGAAATATCTCATATACTTGAAACAACATGGGGACGTAATGTAATCCAGCATAATCCGAACTTCGCACAGGTATTTGAACTTGTTGACAAGGGAGTAATAACAAGAGAAGAGAAGGTAGAGGCTATTAGCCTTATTGAGAGTTTACATTCTTTCAATAGTTTGATTACACGAACTAGAAGACGTGACATTGAGGATTTCTGTATCCGACACACACAGACGATAAAGGTACCTTTTACAAGCGCACAGCAGGATTTATATGATGCCCTGATGGAATTTGAAACTAATGCTCTTACACAGATGCATGGAAGCAGATCTGTACGTTTTATGATGTGTACCATCATGAGACAGGCTGCCAGCTGCATTTATGGTTTAGCTCCTTTTGTAAAGGATATAGTGAATAAGAAACTGTCTCAGATTCAGGAAGATGGCGAGTTATACGAGGCAGATATAGATCTGAACTCAGAACTTGAAAACTCTATTTTTGAGCTGGCTGATGAATTGGATAAGCTGACGGAATCACTTCAGGAAGAAGATCCTAAGTTAGAGAAACTTTACGAAGTAATTGATCAGAAGCAGAAGGAGGAAAACAACAGAGTTATTCTGTTCAGTTCCTTCCGTCACACGCTTCGTTATGTAAAGAAGCATCTTCAGGCAAAGGGATACAGAGTTGCGCAGGTTGATGGTTCTGTTCCTGATGAAGAGAGATTCAAGATTCGTGAGAGATTTCTCATGGACAGAGATAACGAGCAGGCAGTGGATGTCCTTTTGTTCTCCGAAGTAGGATGCGAAGGTTTGGACTATCAGTTCTGCGATACCATGATTAACTACGATCTACCTTGGAATCCTATGCGTATTGAGCAGAGAATCGGTCGTATTGATCGTCGTGGACAGAAGAGTGAGTCAGTTCGAATTTACAACATGATAACCGACGGCACTATTGATGCGGTTATTCATGATAGATGTCTTTCTAAGATTGGCGTATTTGAAGCCAGCATAGGTGATTGCGCTGAAATCCTTGGCGATATAAGCGAACAAATCTTCAAGATTATGCTTGACCCTGGTCTTACTGACGAAGAGCGTCAAATGAAGATTGAGAAGATGGCTGATAATGAAGTCATGAAGGTACAGGAGATGAATCGCTTAGAGCAGGAAGAGAAGTCCTTATATGGCTTTGATCTTTCAAATTATATCCAGAACAAGGATGTACAAGATGCAGAAAGCCAGTGGATAACACCTGATAGCATTAGCAATCTCGTTGATTCATTCTTAATTGATTTCCTTGGTGATGGAGAATACATTCGTTCCAACAAGCAAAATGAACTTAGAACCATGCGAATTGCATCGGATAAGAAGCAGCTGTTGATTGATGATCTTAAGAAGATGGAGCTTGTGAACAATAATAATGCCACAAAGCTTTGGAATGCATATCTAAAGTCTACGGTGGCACAGCTTCGTATTACTTATGATGCTACTACAGCTAAAGATAATAGAGATACAACATTCCTTACACAGATGCATCCGCTTGTTTTACAGGCAGCTAAGCATGTGAGTGAGATGTTACCTTGTGAGATTGGAATCAGCGTATCCGATGATTCAATCCCTGCAGGTGATTACGAGTTTCTAATTTATGCATGGAAATATGTGGGTCTTCGCCCGGATATTAAGTTGATTGCAGTAAGTGATAATGATGCGGTTAGGGATAATGTTCTTAACTTTATGCAGTATGCATCTGACTTTACATTTGATGATGCTTCACATTCTGCAAGATGGGATAGCATGGACAAGATCCATTACGAAAACTGGCAGGCTGCAAAGGAAGAATATATAGAGCTGGTTAAGGAAGATTGTGATTTCAGAGTAGAACAGCTTAGACAGACTACTACTAAGCGTGAAATTATTATTAAGGGACAGATTGCAAATGCTACGGATGAAAGAATCCTTCGCATGAGAAATGCTCAGTTGGAAAACCTCCGTAAGCATTATGAAGAGCAAAAGAAAGTATTGGAAGAAACAATCCAGAAGGCTGATATTCATACTCAGCCGCTGGTTAAGGGTGTTTTACATGTTGAGTAAAGCCCAGGCATAAGGAGAGAAGGTAGCCATGGGAAGAATCGATTATAGAGCGATTTATGATAGAAACAAACATGGATGGTATGACATGACAGAGGATCCTCAGAAATACGAGGCTCTTTTGGCAGGTCACTATTCAGATAGCAACCATTTTGTATATGAGCTTTTGCAAAATGCGGAAGATGCTTTTGATAAGAGTACAGGAGTTTCGGCAAGCAAAGTTGTTATTGAGTATTATCCTGATAAGCTCGTGTTCTATCATAACGGAAAGCCTTTTGATGAGGCAGATGTTAGGGGCGTTTCATCAATGCTCATGGGAACAAAGGATAGGGATGATGCCCAAACCATCGGTAGATTTGGTATGGGCTTTAAGTCCGTGTTCAAATACACCTACCAGCCTGAAATCTATTCTGATGATGAGGCTTTTAAGATTACAAATTACCTTCTCCCTGTAGAGATTACAGATGGCTGGGATTATGAGACCGAAAAGAAGAACATTATTTGTAAATTAGGAGAAGGTAGATCATTTGTACCTTTTTCGAAGGAAGAACATTTAACCAAGATAGTTATTCCTTTTCAAAAGTATGGTAAGGACGGCGGATTAGTGCCGGTTCCCGGAGATGACGTATTAAAGAAGCTTGATGAATTGGATGGCGAGATTCTTTTATTCTTGTCGCACATTCAGAATCTTTACTGGGTAAATAAAGAAACCGGAAAATTTGCCTATATTACGTTAAAGCAGGATGAAACAGACGAGAAGTTAATTACATGTCGCATTGAAGGAACTGATTATGACGATAAAGAGGAAATCTCACGTTATTTGAAGTTTAAGCGTGTATTCGATCATCCTGAAATGGATAATGCCGAAGTAAGCGTAGCATATAAGCTTAATAGCCGTGCAGATAATATCAATGAGGTGGATGGTTCTTCGGTATGGGTTTATTTTCCAACTAGAGATGAGACCGATTTACCTTTTTTGATTCATGGATCATTTGAAACGGCAGTTTCACGAGAAAAACTTATGTCACCTTCATCTTTCAATGATGATCTTTTTGATGAATTAGGCGATTTGATAGCGGAATCTATGTTGGATTTGGCAGAACGTAAGTTGATTACTCAGGTGTTCTTGAGAAGAAGCATTCTGGGCGCATTTGAGGATGAAGAGGATAATGAGACTATTCCAGGATTAAAAGAGAAGATTACAGATGTTATTGTAGAGAATGGTCTTTTACCTGATAAAAATGGTACATATAGAAAGCCAGAAGAAATGATTCTTCCGGTTCCTTTTCGAATGGCCGATTTTGCAGATAAGCCACTTTTTTCTCAGCTATTTAGAGATAAGGTATTCGTGGCTTTTAATAACGAACGTGAAGCAAAATTCAGCGAGTACTATAGCTGGCTGGTAAATGATTTAGAAGTACCGGTTTATGGATTACGTGAGTTGGCAACGGATTTGTCAGTATTTGCCGATTCAACCGTTCCGACATCTGGAGAAAAATATGAAAACCTGAAAGATTTCTATGATTTTCTTTCTGATAATAGAGAATCGGTATATGATACCGGACTTACGTATATGCGAAGTGGTCCTTATGAGCAGAGATTACGTCGAGACCTAAAAGAGGCTTGGAAAGTTTTTAGAAAGGCGCCAATCATTCTTAATCGCCTTAACCATCTTGTGCCTGCGGAAGTAGATGGTAAAGCAACCATTTATCTAGGAGCATCAAGTGAATACAAGAGTGTGATGCAATCTGCTTTGGTAAGCAAAGGTATAGCAGATACGTTTGGAAAAGTGTTGACGGACGGATTTCATATCCAGGAGTTTAACAATTTCCAATACATTAAAGAGAAGGTTATACAGAAATATATTGATATTGAGGATAGCCTTGGATTTGCAGATCATGATGATTTTACAGAAGAATATGTTGAAGATCTCAATCAGATATTTGCGTTGATTAAAGAAACCGGCGATATATCGGGGATAAAAGAACTTTTGAAGGAAGCTTTTATTATAAAGATAAAGCCTGAAGGGGATGAGGAAAAAGCGAACTTCTGCAGGCCGGGGGATTGTTATGTGCCAGTTTCTGATGAAGGAATAAATCTGGAATTATATTATGCACCGATTTTAGTAGAAGGTGTAGAAGATGATGAGCAGGATGATCCTGATAACTGGGATGACTTTGGATTGTCTGCTATCGATAAAGATTTTTTTGAAGAAAATGGCATTTCTATTAGTGCGCTTTCTAAATTAGGATTAATTACTTCTCCTGTTAGTGAAGGGGCTAGATCACAGGATGGAGTAGGAGATTCCTACTGGCATGCTATTGGTGAATTTTGTCCTAACATACGAATCGACAGACTTGCAGAGAACCTTGCTTATATCGAAGAGTATTACGATCAGGATTTAGCAAAAGAAAAGTCAGTTGAGATACTCAATTTAGTTACCAAAATAGCTAATAAACTGCAAGGAAAGAAAAAATTAAGGAAACTATCTCCGTATACTAGCGAGTTACTAAATGCTTATGTTTTACATGGCATTATTCGCCAATATAAATGGCTATATGATAACGAACTTGAAACTCATGTTCCAAAAGATATATCTCGATTTGAACTTAGTACAGCACTTTATAAAGATATTACTGCTGACAAAAAAGCTTTTGAAATAATTGGTTTTATAGAAAAAGAAGCTGATGAGACTGAGGAAACATTCCAGAAAGCAGCTAATTTGAATAGACAAGACAAGAAGCTTCTTGTTACTCAGTTAGCAAGAGAACTTGGCTTGCAGGTTTCTGAAGCGAATAATGATGATGATGATGATGACTGGGATGATGACGACGGAGAAGTATTTGATCCAAATGCTTGGAGAGATGAAGAGTTCCCTGTAAATAGAATTAGTAACATCGATTATCTGATCCGTCATGTACAGGAGCAGTTCTATTGTGCTGATCCTATTACTTATAAGCAGGTATGGAGACAAATTCGTGTCAGCAAGAATGCTAAAGCAGACCGTTCTTATGCAATTGGTATGTATACCAATTCAAGCAATACAAAGATATGTCAGATGTGTAGGAAGCCTGTAGCATTTATTGAGGTTGATCAGATTTCAAATTTTGGAATTGAGATGCCACAGTTGAATCTATGTCTCTGCAGAGAATGTTCCGCAAAGTATCATGCTATGCGTGATGGAAATAAGGAAGAATTTAAGAAGCAGATCAGAGCTGCACTGCTTTCGATTGATATTGAAGAATATTCGGATGATTATTCTATTCAGTTTAATGAAGATACAACGCTCTACTTTACGCAGACTCATATAGCAGAAATACAGGAAATATTACGGCTACTTGCTGAATATGGAGCGCCTGCAGAAGAAGAGGATGAAAATGAGGGCAAGGTTGGCGGCCCACTGATGCATCCTATGAGAGCTCAAGATACTGATGATTCTATCGCAGCAGAGTCTTTTAATATTCCGAATAATTTAGGAACGTTTGACGATGCTACAGAAAAAGAGGATGTGGCAGTAGCAGGAAAGTTTATTAGCTACAAGAAAAAATTTGCTAATGATGAGATTTACGACAATGTATTGCAACCCAATAGGTTTCCGCTGCATAAAGCGCTGGAAGGGCATAAAGTTGGGGATGTAGTGACGTTTCAGGGTAAGGAATATGAAATTATAGGACTTTGATAGAATGGAGTGAATGGTATGGCACAGCATATATCGGTCAGAGTACCATGGCATGACAATGGATGGAACGGCACAGTGTGCCAGTTTCCCGGTGAGAATAACGCATGTCTTAGACTAAAGAATATCTATGAGAATCGCAATGATGCTGAAGAAATAGATATATGTGGTCAGTGCATGGAGCATTTGGAAGAGAAACTTCCCTGTATAGGGGAGGGCTCTGCCTTTATGTCTGACAAAGACCTTGTAAAAACAACTGTGCATCCGTATAAGAAATCCAATCCGGCTACACATGGTCATTTTCAGGATACTGAGATTGTGTACCCGGCGTACTCTTTCCCATCAAGACCTTTTGCATGGCTAATGAAAAGCAGTATCCAGTCCATGCAGGAGAACTATGGCATAAAGATTGATCAGAGCATAGAGCCTCAGTTGAATTTTGAAACAAACTGGATTCAGGAAAGAGATAATCACAAGGCTATATTTGATTATTTTTATGGAGATGTGATTCCGGATCAGTCTCTTGTAGTTGCGTATTCTAAGCAGGTTCCTTTCGTAGAGGATCATCGCCGGGTAATTATCGGAATGGGTCATGTTAAGCGTATTGTTGAAGCTGAAGAGCATAAGCATACAGATGAAAAGCCACTTCGTTCACTTACATGGGAAACACACGTATGTCATTCGATTAGACCTGATCATGAGGACGGATTTGTTATCCCTTATCAGGAGATGATGGCATATGCCGAGGAACATCCCGAGTTTGATATAAATGAGATAACTGTGTTTGCGCCTGATGATGCATTCGCAGAGTTTTCTTATGCAACTGAACACGTTAGTTATGATGCAATGATTGACGTGATTCTTTCGTGCATAAAGTCTTTTGAAAAGATTAATGATTGCCTTGATGAAGATTATTCCAATGTCCTAGATTGGCTTAATGCAAGACTTGCTGAAGCATGGGAAGATCGAGGAGCTTTTCCGGGGCTTGGGCCGATGCTTAGTGCGATGGAGGTACCGCTTGGTGTACTTATTGCCAAGCAGATCAGGGAGCAGGCATCTAAGGAAGATAATATTTGGGATATTGTTGACACGGTGTTTGAAGCTCCGGAAAAGGTGCTTTCTGAGAACCTTGCAAAGATTACGCCCATCATGAAGCAGACTTGGAAGGCAATGTCTGAGGAAAGAAAGACCTTATTCAGATTGTTATCACGCATGTCTATCAGCATTGATCAGGCAAAAGTTCTTTTTATAGAAAGTGATAGACAAAAAAAGCGAATCAGTTGCTCGGACAGGGAGATTATAGAGAACCCGTATGTCATTTATGAACAGACAAGGTTAAAACAGGAAGCATTGTTTGTTTCTGTAAAGAAGGTAGATAGAGCGGTATTCGCTATCCCTTCAATAGCTGTGAAATATCCGCTTGAAGCACCTTCTAAGCTTACTTCTGATAATGATGAGCGCCGAGTACGTGCTATTGCAGTTTCTGTAATGGAAAATGCAGCAGAGAATGGTAGTACCATTATGCCTTGTACGAATCTCTCTGACGCAATGAGAAGCCTTACGCTTGATCCGGAATGCGCAGTGACTCCGGATATTATTAAGGCTGTTGAAAAGTTCATGCTTCCAGAGATTATGAAGCGTGAGATGAAAGATGGAACTGAGTATTACAAGCTTGTTCGTATACAGGAGTTCGATGATATTATCGAGCGCAGAATAAGCAGAAGGCTTAATGCTCCGAGACTTCCACTTAATGCGGATTGGAGAGCTTATCTTGATTCAAAGTTTAATGAAGTGGATGAGAAGACAGGAGAAATTCTTTCTATCTCTGAGCAGGAGGAAAGAGCTCGTCAAGAAAAGGCAGCTATTTTGAATGAACTAGCACAGTCAAGAATATCTGTACTTGTTGGTGATGCCGGTACCGGAAAGACAACAGTGCTTTCGGTATTGTGCAGCCATCCTGATATTAAGGCTGGCGGAGTTTTACTTCTTGCACCTACCGGTAAGGCAACAGTGCGTTTATTAGAGAGCATGGGTGAAGAAGGTAAGGGCTTCACAGCGCTTAATGTAGCCCAGTTTTTAGTTCGTAGTAAAAGATTTGATTTTAGCGATATGCGGTACATTCTGTCTGATGAAGAATTTGCGGATGTGCCGGATACCGTAATCATAGATGAATCCTCTATGTTGACAGAGGAAATGTTTGGAGCTCTGATGCAATCGCTGAAGAGAGCCAAGAGAATAATCTTTGTAGGCGATCCAAACCAGCTTCCTCCGATTGGAGCAGGAAGACCGTTTGTAGATCTTGTTTACATGGTTAAGATGAACCTTAAGCCTGGGTTTCCGAGGGTTTGCGACCATTATGGTGAGCTGACTGTAAACCGTCGTCAAAAGGCAGATGAAGTCCGTATGGATGTGCGTTTATCAAGGCTGTTCACTAGCACAGAAGAGCGTCCGGATGACGATGTTATTACGGATATTCTTCGTGATGGCAATCCTAATATTGAATTTGAACAATGGAGCACCAGAGAGGAACTGGAAGAAAAACTCTTATCTATCATGGCTCGTGAAATCGGAATGAAAGATGTAGAGGATCAGGAAGGCTTTGATAGAGCTCTCGGTGCTGAGTTCGGTGAATATGGCACATTCTTTAATGTTGGCGCGGCAAAGCAGGCTGATAAGTGGCAAATTCTGGCTCCGGTTAGAAATATGCCTCAGGGCGTTATGAATATGAACCGTTTGATTCATCTCAAATACAGAGAAAAGTATCTTGAGGTATCAAAACACTGGGGAGCGCGTAAGCGTATTGCTAATAGCCTGGGTCCAGAGGGTATTGTTTACGGTGATAAGGTAATTAATGTAATCAATACTTTTCAAAAGGAAGCATGGCCGAAGGATGATGACGCAAGAAATTATATTGCCAATGGTGAAATAGGAATAGCATGTGGTGACTATTCTGCGAAACGCAAGAATAACTACATGCATGTAGAGTTTTCATCACAGCCTGGATATATGTATTCCATTGACAAGAAGGATTTTGATGAAGAGAGTGGCTCGGCACAACTTGAACTTGCATATGCTCTCACAGTGCATAAAGCACAGGGAAGCCAGTTTAAGACTGTCATACTTGTAATGGCTGAACCCTGTCAGATTATTTCAAGGGAAATGCTTTATACAGCCCTTACAAGGCAGCTTAACAAGATTATTATCCTGTATAATCAAGAGCCTTATCATCTGCTTAATTACTCGACAGATGCAAATTCAGATATAGCTACAAGGTTTACGGATCTATTTGCTGATGTATTTAAGGATGAAGGGCCTGATCTGAGACCTCAGATTGTCGAAGTCGCCGGAAAATTCTATGAGGATAAGCTGATTCATAGAACAGCTCGTGGAGAGCTTGTACGTAGCAAGTCAGAGGTGGCTATTGCAAATGCTTTGTATTATCACCATATCGACTATGAGTACGAGCCCGAATTGAAGCTGGAGGATAAGATTAAGCGCCCTGATTTCAAGGTCGAGGATTATGATACCGGAGTTGTCTGGTACTGGGAGCATTGCGGCATGATGACAGATCCTCAGTACAGAAAGCGTTGGGAAGATAAGAAGAAGTTCTATGAGAAGAATGGCATTGTGGAAGGCAAGAATCTTATCTTCACATATGATGACGAAAACGGTGGAATAGATACGGAACTAATAGAGAAGATCATAAAAGATACATTTGATGAGGATTAGATACAGCTATGGAAGGTAAGTATCCTGTTGTTACTCTTTGCGGAAGTGCAAGGTTTAAAGAACAGTTTATGGAAGCACAGAAGAGACTTACATTGGAAGGTAACATTGTTATTAGCGTGGGTCTCTTTGGACATTCTGGTGATCAGGAAGTCTGGGAGAATATGGATGAAGGAACTCTCACCAAGACTAAAGAAATGCTGGATGATATGCATAAACGCAAGATTGATATGGCAGATGAAATATTTGTAATCAATGTTAATGGATATATTGGTGATAGTACTTGCTCTGAAATTGATTATGCAAAGGCACATGGTAAGAAGGTAAGGTATTTGGAAAAAATATAGTATGTACAAGGACTATAGTAAAAATAATAAAGTGAATCGAGGAGCGCAAATTGGTTATTGAATGGGGTAAGGCTGCAGGTATTGCATATAATATAATAAGTCTTTTTCTTAATGATGAAATATCATCAGGAAAGAATAAGATTAAAAATAAAGTTATAGAAAGATTTCATAGGCGAAAAATAAAAAGGTTCTGTTACTCATATTTTATAAAGCATAATGGAACAGTTATAACTAATCCTGTTTTTGCTGAATTCATAAAAAACGATCAGACTATAGAACGTCTTTTTATTTATACCGGGAAAGCGCATGTAGATCAAACTGATAGTGAATATCTTAATTCTGAAATGATTAGAATTGAGAAAGAATTAGAATACCCTATTACTGTTTTAGATAAAAAAGCTATTCGAGGATTCTTAAATGGATTGCTTTTACAACATAGGCAGTACAGAGAAAAATGTTTGACTGATGATTCTAAGCAAATTATTCAAAATAATGATAGAAATACGAAAGAAATTATAAACAGCTTTGAATCGATAAATGAAGATACTAAGAATGAACTATTGGCAGCTATATCCGCCAAGGGATCATTACAGATTAGCCAAGAGAATGCAATCTTTAAGATTCTTAATGATAGTTTTTGGAACGGCGAATTCTACATTTTGGAGAGCATACAACCTGCTCTTCATGAAAAGAGTGAAAGCCTTGATATTTGGGTAAATATGGTGCTAAATATGGCACTTCTTAATGGTGAAAACTATAGGACTTTTCATTCTGTAAATGATATAAAAAATCCAAATGTAAGAGAGGATGCAGTACGGAAGAATGTTATTTTTTCTTATTTGAGCAAAAAAACAGATGAAATTGAAGCGTTCAATGTCTCAGGAGACCTTAAAGAATTAGTAGAGAGAATTAGTATTGGTGATGAATGGCTATTCAGTGAGTCTAAAGAGGTAAAGGATAATGTTGAATACTATAACATTACGCCTTTTTCTGGGCTCAAGCAAGAAGATGAGACGATTAAAAACCTTCAGATTATTTATATATTTGGCAAGGGTATTTTAGGCGTTGCTAAGGTTATTGATAATATTGGTGTTAGAGAATCCAATTTTATTGTAGAGTTGTTAAGTGATACTAGGCATTATGAAGATTCTATAATAACTTGTGAAAGTGAAACAGAAGCTAGAAAACTATCGTCAGCTTTATTTGAAAAGCTACGGGGCGAGAAAAATAAATATGTCAAAACATGTAAGGAATTGCAAGTGATTTATTGGCGTATATTATTACAAGCAGCATCTGTTAGTAACAACAATAGAGTTAATGATATTGTTTCAAATATTCCGGAAGTAATTAAGGAAGAATTAGCTGAAAGTATTTTTCTGGCCCGTTTTGAAAATGGAGAAGACATTAGCAACAAAGAAGTCATTGATATATGGAATAAGACAAAAAAACCACGTATTATGATTCCATATTTTGCAAAGACTAGTGCCAATAATGCTAAACAGCTTATTAGTGAAATTTCTGATATTATGCAAAATCCGGAATTAGTTATAGTTTACATAGAAACCTATCTAAAAGAGGATAGATATGATGAAGCAAAGCTTTTAATAAGACAATATGAAGCTTTGTGCAATGGGTATGCTGAATTCTTGGTTGATAAGATACAAGTTTTTCATGATGAGGAAGACGTGAAAGTACTTGTGGAAAAATGGAATAATCGGCAGTTGTCTTATATTACTAATCAAACGGATATAGCAATTGCTCACCTTTTGTTTGATTGGAAAAAATATGAGATGTGCCTGAATGTTCTTCAGGCCTTGGAACTTAAGGGATTTGTCAACCATAAATTAAAAAAACTGCGTGCTTTTTCCTTGATAAATACTGATAGAACGGTTGAAGGTCTTTCTATTTTGAATGAGCTTATTCCTGAATGTAGGGAGGATAAGGCAGTTGTGGGCAATATATTAAATTGCTCACTTGGTTTACAGAGAGAGATTTCTGAGGAGGTATTATTAGCAGCAGAAGAGATTAATACTCCTGAGATTAATCTTTACTTAGCAGTTGCCTATGAACGGCGTGGTGATATAGCACTTGCTAAAAAGATATATTGGAAATCATTATTATTTAATAAAAATACTAAGTCAAAAGTTTATGGTACGTATTGGTTTTTCTCAACAAATCATATAAAAGGCAATGGTGTAGTTGAAATATCTGATGAAAATACATGTATTATCGCAGATGAAGTTGATGGTAATAGAAGAGTATCCTTGGGAATTCTTTCAAAAGAGTACTTAGAATCAGAGCTTAATTTAGATGATTTATTCATTGTACCAACAGATAATGCTATAAAGCGAGGTTGGATTGGAAAAAAAGTTGGGGCGGTTATTGAATATGAAAGTATTCAGTATAATATAGTCCAGATAAAAACTATGGATGCTCGTTTTTCCGAATATTGTCTTGGAAAAATGATAGATTATGACAATGTAAAAGTTCTATCTGTACCTCAAGATTCTGAACCAGAAAAGATGAGGGAATGCTTTGTTAATTTCTTAAAAGAGAACTCTTTCGGAAATAACAAGATTCAAGATTTGATTAAAGATTACAAAGACTTATCAAAAGTACCATTAAGTTTATTTTCTTTATCACAAAGCTTACGTCCCAATTATATAGTTTTAGTGTATGAATTCTTGAAAGATCCGTCATTGTTGATTAGAGAATGGATAGATTATGACAATGATGTAGCTTGCATAAATGAGGAAGGTTACATTCTGTCGTTTTCATCACTTATCCTTCTTTTTTTACTAGATGTACCGGTTGAGATGTTAATCGATAATAATGTATATCTGCCGAAGTCCACAGTATTAGAACTAAGAGATGAGAAAGATAAAGTTATTTCTGAGAACAAACGAGATGGCGGAGGAACGGTAGCTGTTGTTGATGATCAATTGCAGTTTTTTGTAAATTCAGATGATTCAAAGCAAGAATTGATGAAGTATGTAACTGAACTGCTAGAATATGCTGAAAAAATACCTACAGTTGATAATAAGAAGGACTTTTCGTTAAACAATATTCCAGAATCTCAACTGCGGCTTTTATTAGGAACTCCTGATTTAGATGCCATTTCAATTTGTAAAACAGAGAATTATGCTCTTATATCATTTGAAATATTTTTAGTAGAGTTAAATTTATTAGCTGGAAATAAGAGCATTACTCCGCTCGCATATATTAATTCAATCGAAAAAGATGATAGTGGTTTGATTGGTTATCTAAATAAAATGGTTCAATTTCATATGATGAATATTCTTAATAAGGATATTTATGAAAGAATAGCAAAGAGCACTGCCTCAGGAATTACGGAAGAGTGGAACCAATATATTGGAATGATTGATCAACAAGACAGTAATTATAAGAACTGGATTAAAGAACATTTTGCACTTGTTGGACAAAAATATCAACAGAACAGAGGCGAAGATCAAACTATAAATGATATAGAAAAAATATTCACCGTCGAATTATATAAACTCTTGGAACGAGAAGTACATTATAGTATGGATACTCTGCATGATGAAAAAGGCAACTTGGTGATTCGTACATACATGAGAGTATTTGATAAAAAGGAGCAAAAATATATAGAAGGCCTAGATCAAATTATAGATAGCGTGTTTCAAATTGATTTTTCGGATGAACAATAGAAGCCGGAAAATATGAAAAAGGTTAGAATAATGTTAAAAAAGTAAGTCGCGCTCCTTGAAAACCATCTCGCGTTCATGTTTTGCTTGATTTTGTGATAGGGTTTTATCTGAAGGAGGAATAAGACATGAATTTTATGGAAAAGACTTACATTGATAATGGCATAACATATTACATTGATGTTGACGCTTTGAATGCAGAACTAGATATAAGACGAGGTAAAGAAGGTATACAAAATTATGTTGATTCTTTGCCAAAAAAGGATGAAATGAATATGCCTTCTGGTAGATCTGTTTTGGATTGGACAACGAAGGTTCATTGCCCTCGTAATATTTCACAGCTAAAATGCTTGTTGGATGCCATATCGGTTGAATATGAGAAGGTTATGATTCCAGAAAGCGTGGCATTTGATCCAGAGTATGAAAAGAAAAAGATAGTTGAACGTCAATTGTCTCTTAATGAAAAGAGGAAAAGGTTAGGGCTGGATGTATTCTTTATGGCACATTACCTTTTTTATTTCGGTCCATATAAAATTAGTCCGTTCAATATGAAAAGAGTTTTTGATGGAAAAATGATTGCACCGAGTGAATTCCTTGATGATGTAGAAGAAGTATTAAATCGTTATGATAAGGAACCAGTATATTCTAAAAATATTAAATCAGACTATAGGTGGAACGATGCTAATGATAGGAGCTTACGAAACAGATTTAAAATAGTTTTTCCAGGTTATGAGCTTGTGTCAAAAGTCCTTCGTTATGAGTATGGATTCAATGTATCAAGATGGCAACTGATGCTAGTTATAAATGGTATATATAGTCCATCTCCAGAACTGACTAGCGCTCTTGAGGAGATTTACAATGAAGCGAAGCAACATGTAATAGCAAATAATTTTGGAAGTGATTATTTAGATTTTGAATATTGTGAACCAATTGAGGAAGTAGCAAAAGGTGATTGGTATGTTCCAATATTATTGGGAAATGATACTATAATTACAAGGCATTTTAAATACAAAAAAATGGAGAAATTCTGCAAATTGAATGAAAAGCGTATGCAGCCTGCATGCGTACACGATATGAATATTAGTTCAATATGGGATATTCAAGAAGCTGTAGATCTTGCTCAGGAGAAATTCTCAACTGTATTGGTTTATGCTAATTGGGATTATGTAGATGAAGATATAAAGGCCCTAATATGTAATTACTCGAAAAATCATAATGTCCCGTTACAATACATGTTTAAGGATAATCGTATAGCATAGCCGTTCTAGCCTGTCCCTATAAAAGGACAGGCTTTTTGTTACCATAGGTATCATAAAAGGGGGAGTGCACGATTTTCGCGGCTGTCAGATATTTTTGATATTTTGTAGATTAGTGTTGCGAACAAGTGTTTGTGGTGATGTACTTTCAAATAGGAAGTAACGAAAGCAGATTGCTTCCTTTAGAAAGGAGCGGCGTATGAGACATAAATCTACAGAGCTTATGGGTACTATTAAGGCATTTGTAGAGGAATACTACAAGAATTATCGCCACTCACCGTCTACAACAGAGATTGCCAATGCGGTCGGTATTGCTAGAGGAACTGCATATAAGTATCTGTTAGCCATGAGTGACAATGGCATGATCAGATATGATGGCCAGCAGATTTCTACTGAGCAGACCGAGAAGGTTCAGACAGAGTTTACAAGCGTAGCACTTCTTGGTGCTGTTTCCTGCGGCGCCCACACTGGAGGAAGAGCACGCTGAAAGTTATGTGTCATTGCCTGTTTCTATGTTTGGCAACGGAACTTTTGAGAAGGATCTCAATACCCTTGCTGTTGAAAATAATATCCAGCCGAATCTGCTCCGCAACTGGAAAAAGGATTTGATGACAAGCGTGAGGATAACCTCAAGGAAAAGCTTGCCGAAGAACGCAAGGAAAAAGCGGAGTATGCAAAAAAGGTTGGTCAGTTAACCATGCAGGTTGACTGGCTCAAAAAAATCTGAAGAAATTTGTGGATCTGACTACGAGAGTAAGTTTAGTCCAAAACCTTTTGACGACTAAAGAAATACCCGCTTCTGTTGGTGCAAAACTGCTTGATATCAATCGTACAAGTATTTATTACAAAGGACGCCTGTATCCGATGAAGAACTGGCTTGTAAAGAGATCATTGATCATCTCCATACAGATAACCCAGCCTGGGGTACAAGACAAATGTCCGCACAGCTAAAGTCTAGAGGATATCATGTAGGACATCGGAAAGCACGACGTTACATGAACGAAATGGATATTTATCCAATCTATCCTAAAATGAATCTTTCCAAACTATGCAACAGGCCAAGGTATGTCCTTATCTGCTCCACAATGCCACTATACTTTGCCTGTCTTTTTTGCCTGAATGATCATACTCATTTCATGTGGCAGGATGAGTTCCACACCCAGCTGTTTTGCATACAGCCGTGTTTCTTCTGACGCATCTGATGTGGAAAAGGCCACAGGAATACAGTTGTCTGCCGTTGCATTTCTTACATGCATTCCTGCATAAACCTCTGCAACTGCGTAAGCGCCTAGTTTCAGGGTGGATTTAAAATCATCATAAAATTTGCCATAATTATAGATGATAGATGCCAGCATTTTACTACAGTATCGG